>JAADIL010000150.1 GCA_013151355.1 Gammaproteobacteria bacterium | reverse complement strand
CTTTTCGTCTCGGCGGCATGGTGGTGGAAGGCAGTCTGAAACGACAGGATGACGGCCTGACTGTACATTTTGATGTAAGCGATAATGTTGAAACGGTCACGGTTGCTTATACCGGCATCCTGCCGGATCTGTTCAAGGAAGGTACCGGTGTGGTAACGCAGGGCAAAATGACTGATGGTCTGTTTAAGGCCTCGGAAGTATTAGCCAAACACGATGAAAATTATATGTCGCCGGAAGTGGCAGAAATGCTGGAAAAAGGTGAAAAGGCCAATCAGGCTGCAGCAGGTGCAAAGGCACCCTATTAACGATTTACGTTAATGGCGGGGCATTTAATGTTGCTATTTAAGTTTTTACATGGGGGTTGAATAAATGATTCCAGAAATTGGGCATTTTGCGCTTATCCTGGCGCTATGTGTTGCTGTAGTGCAGGGTGTGGTTGCCATCGCCGGAGCGCAGTTGCGCAGTTGGGTATTCGTTCATGGATGGCGATGGCACGTCCTGCGGCACAGGTACATTTTATTCTTGTCGCGGTGTCTTTTGTTTGCCTGATGTATGCTTTTATCTATAACGATTTCTCCGTGAAATATGTCGCTTCCGTGTCTAACTCCATGTTGCCGATACAATATCGCATTGCTGCAATATGGGGTGGACATGAGGGTTCGCTGTTGTTATGGGCTTTGTTGCTGGCTGTCTGGACGATGGCGGTGGCGCGTTACAGTCGCAACTTACCGTTAGATATGGTGTCGCGGGTCATCGGTGTGATGGGGCTCATTTCGGTGGGGTTCCTGATGTTCATGCTGTTTACCTCGAACCCCTTTGATCGCCTGCTGCCGGCGGCTCTTGACGGGCGTGATCTCAATCCGCTACTGCAAGACCCCGGACTGATCATTCATCCGCCCTTGTTGTATATCGGGTATGTGGGCTTCTCTGTGGCTTTTGCTTTTGCTATCGCTGCGTTGCTGGGTGGCCGTATGGATGCCACATGGGCACGCTGGTCGCGACCATGGACGACGATTGCGTGGAGTTTTTTGACAGCGGGCATCGCATTGGGCAGTTGGTGGGCCTATTACGAACTAGGCTGGGGTGGCTGGTGGTTTTGGGACCCAGTGGAAAATGCCTCTTTTCTGCCCTGGCTGGTGGGTACGGCACTGGTGCATTCATTGGCGGTGACTGAAAAGCGGGGCAGTTTCAAAAACTGGACAGTGCTACTGGCTATTTTCACCTTTTCGCTAAGCCTGCTGGGAACTTTCCTGGTACGGTCCGGTGTGCTGACTTCGGTACATGCCTTTGCCACAGACCCTGAACGCGGTGTGTTTATTCTTGGCTTCCTGGTGGTAGTGATTGGTGGTTCGTTAGCGCTGTTTGCCTGGCGTGCACCGAAGGTCGGTGTGGGTGGCCGGTTTGGTTTGGTCTCACGCGAAACGTTTTTGTTGATGAATAATGTGATGCTGGTGGTTGCTGCCGGTGCGGTGTTGTTGGGTACTCTGTATCCGTTGTTACTGGATTCCCTGGACATGGGTAAAATTTCTGTGGGTCCACCGTATTTCGATGCAGTATTCCTGCCATTGATGGTGCCAATGATCTTCCTCATGGGGCTGGGGCCTATCGCGCGCTGGAAGCAGGCAGATTTGCCGGATATGGCCAGTCGCATGAAGTGGGCGGCAGCGGTGAGTCTGGTGATGGCGCTGATTTTACCGTTTGTGATGGGTGAATGGTTTGCGTTGACCAGTCTGGGTTTTGCGCTGGCCTTCTGGATTACCAGCAGCATTGTGGTCAGTATGAGTGAGCGTTTGCGCAAAACCGCTGGGAATAGCGGGGGTGCAGGTTTGCTGGCGCGTATAGCCGCATTACCCAATGCGTATCTTGGTATGAATGTCGCGCATATCGGTGTGGCGGTTTTCATTATGGGTGTCACCATGGTGAATACCTATGAAGTGGAAAAAGATATGCGTATGGAGGTGGGCGACACTGTAACCATGAGTGGTTATACGTTCCGCTTTGATGGCGTTACTGAAGTTGAAGGGCCTAATTATAAGGCCAGCCGTGGCCAAATATTGGTCACAGTGGATGATAAAACCGAAACGGTATTGTTTCCCGAAAAGCGGGTTTATTTTGTGCAGACCATGCCAATGACTGAGGCCGGGATTGATTCAGGCTTGTTCCGTATTTGTATGTGTCGTTGGGCGAACCGGTGGGCAACGGTGCCTGGAGTGTGCGTGTTTATTACAAACCCTTTGTGGGCTGGATTTGGGGTGGCACCTTCCTGATGGCGATTGGTGGTATTTTTGCCGTCAGTGATCGTCGTTATCGTTTGGCATCACGCAAGCGCAAGGCGCAGAAAAAAACAGCTGGACAGACGGTAACCGGTCAGTCTGTCGCTGACCAGGCAACGGCCCCCGTTCAGTCAATGGAAAGGGAATAGTCATATGGTGCGTTATCTTGTGCCTTTAATCGTGTTTTTGGGTGTGGCAGGTTTTTTGTTAAAAGGCCTGGAGCTTAATCCGCGTGAAGTGCCATCCCCTTTTATTGATAAACCGGCACCGAATTTTAGTTTGCCGAAGTTGCATGAGCCGGAGGCGCAGTTTGCCAGCAAAGATATGTTAGGCAAGGTGTGGTTGCTGAATGTGTGGGCATCGTGGTGTGTAGCCTGTCGTTCCGAACATCCGTTGTTGGTGCAATTGTCGCGCGCCAATATAGTGCCTGTTTATGGTTTGAATTATAAAGATGAGCCCGATGATGCCAGAAACTGGTTGCGGGAATTGGGTGATGCTTATGTTAGCAGCTTGATTGACTATGAAGGAAAGGTAGGCATTGATTATGGTGTATACGGTGTGCCGGAAACCTTCGTCATCGACAAACAGGGCATTATTCGTCACAAAGTGATTGGTCCCGTCACCCCCTCTGCCCTGGATAATTGCGTATTACCGCTGGTAAGAAAATTGCAGCAGGCGACGGCGCAAACCGTGGTGAAACGCACTGAAGTGGAGGGTTGCGCATGAGTTCATTGAAACCAGGTATTGTGCTGCTGTGCCTGTTTGTTATTGCGCCACTGGCACTCGCCAAAGAAGCTGAATACATGGTTGCCGATCCTGAAATGGAAAAAACAGTCAATGAAATCTCGGCGGAGTTGCGTTGTCTGGTGTGTCAAAATCAAACCATTGCAGACTCCAACGCACCATTGGCGGTTGATTTGAAAAATCAGGTGCGCGATATGGTGGAGTCCGGTCAGTCACAGAGTGACATTATCGATTATATGGTGGAGCGTTACGGTGATTTTGTCCGTTATCGTCCGCCGATGAAAGCAAGCACCATGCTGTTATGGGTTGGCCCGTTTTTGTTGTTGTTGATTGGTGTGGTGGTGCTGGTGGTTAATTTGCGCAAGCGTACAGCAGTGATAAAAAATGACGGAGATTTATCTGCGGAAGAAAACGAGCGGCTTCAACGTTTATTGGCGGCTGAATCTTCACCGCAAGTGGCTAAACGCGGGGACCTGTCGTCACAGAAGGCTGGAGAAGAAAAATCATGATGGTGTTTTGGTTGGTTGCTGTGTTGTTGATTGCTGTCGCTTTGCTGTTTTTATTGCCACCGTTGATTCAAAAATTGCGGGGGGACTCTGACGAAGATGTTTTTGACCGCAATGAGTTGAATACCGCCATATTCAAAGATCAGGTGGCAGAGCTGGAACGGGATTTGTCTGTGGGAATTGTTTCGCAAGAACAGTTTGAAATCGCCAGGCATGACCTGGAACGCGGTTTTTTGCAGGATGCCCACGGTGAAACTAATGGAGAGACCAGTGCGCCGGTTTCGCAGACAGATCGTGTTGTCGGTCGTTCTGCTGCGGTGGTGGTTACGGTATTGGTTCCGATTTTGGCCGTGAGTATTTACAATATGCTGGGTTCGGGAAAAGCGGGCCTGCATCCGGAAGAAGCCCGCCCGCAGGTGCAGGCCGAAGGTCATGAGGGTACGCTGGAAGAACAGGTGCGCAAACTGCAAGACCACCTGCAGCAAAACCCGGATGATGTAGAAGGCTGGGGCATGTTGGCGCGTTCTTATTATTTCCTCAAACAATATGGCGCAGCAGCAGAAACTTTTGCGCGTACTTCGATGTTGATACAGGATTCTGACGCAGGGCTGCTGGCCGATTATGCTGATGCGCTGGCCATGTCCAATGGTCGCAATATGGCAGGGCGGCCTTATGAGCTGGTGAAAAAGGCCCTGGAGATTGAACCACGACTTCAGAAGGCCTTATGGCTGGCGGGTACGGCGACCTATCAGTCAGGAAATCTTGAAGATACTCTGGGTTACTGGAAACGTTTGCTGGAAATTTTCCCCAGTGGGTCGGAAAATTATCTGCAAATGCAGAAAAACATTGCTGAAATTCAGCAAAAACTGGGTTTGCCGGTAGACACCGAAATACAAACGGCGGCGATTGGCGGTGCGAGTATCTCCGGTGTGGTGCGTCTGGATGAATCACTGATGCAGGACGTAGCGATTGGTGACACCCTGTTTGTTTATGCGCGTGCAGCCAGTGGGCCGCGTATGCCCTTGGCTATTGTGCGTAAAACGGTGAAAGATTTACCGTTTGAGTTCACTCTGGATGATTCCATGGCGATGAATCCGGCGATGAAATTGTCCAGTTTCCAGCAGGTGGTGGTTGGTGCGCGTATTTCCAAAAGCGGTAATGCCTTGCCTCAGCCGGGTGATCTGCAAGTAGTATCCCGGCCTATGAGTGTTGATGGTGTGCAAGGCCTGGAATTGGTGATTAACGAAGTAATTCAATAATATGTCCTTTGGCGATTAGAGGAAAAAAGAATGAAGAAATTATCCATTGCACGAATGTTTTTAGTTTTTTTGTTGCTGATAGTGCCCACAGGTGTAGTGCTGGCAGGTGACCCTGTAAAGGGGCGTCTACTGTATGTGGATCGTTGCTCAGGTTGTCATGGCTTGAGTGGTTTGCCACAGGTCACGCAAGTTCCCAATTTCAAAATGGGTGAGGGTTTGATGAAATCTGACCAGGAGATAATGGCCTTTGTGAAAAAGGGCAGGGGCGTTATGCCTGGTTTTAAAGGTATTCTTACGGATGCTGAAATTCGCGATATCATTGCTTATGTGAGAACCTTTTTCTGATGGTGTTCCGGATTGAAACTATAGCGCCGTTGCCGCGATGGCCGGGTAACATGACTACCGTGGTTTTAATGACAGCAATATTGTTGCTGACGGCCTGTTCCGATGATAAAACAGTTACTTCTACCGATGCTGGCGCGAAAACATCTGTAACACAGAGCGTGCCACCGGTCGCCGTACAACCCGGCGGCATAGCCAAAAGTGGTTACCGTGTTGCTGATTCGTTCAATGTGGGTGAACGTGTGTATGTGCGTTCCATGGAACTGGACGAAAAACAAAATCGCTTGTGGGTGGGGACCAGTGTTGGTGTGCTGGAAGTTGATACTGTCAGTCGCAGTTTGATAAATACGTTTACTCGTGAGCAAGGTTTAGCCAATGAATATGTATTTGGCATGCATATCGACAGTCAGGGTAATCGTTGGTTTGGCACCAACGGCGGTGGCATTTCGCGTTACTCCCCCGAGCAGGAATGGAAGACGTTTTTCCCCATGCATGGTTTGGCCGACTATTGGGTGTATGCGTTCGCCGAACAGGCTGATGGCACGTTGTGGATTGGTACCTGGGCGGGACTGAACAAATATGACCCAAAGACCGAGACATTTCACACTTACCTGAAAGAGTTGGTTAATGAATGGGTTTATGGTCTGGACGTGGATTCGCAGGAGCGTGTCTGGATTGGCACTGAAGGCGGTGTCAATATGTTTGATGGCAAAACCTGGGCAACCTGGACACATGCAGATGGCCTGGGCGCCGAGAATGAACAGGGCCTGCCAGCGAGCACCAATACCGGCTTGGGGACACGCTCGCGCCATGATCTGAGTATTCTCTCCATGGATCAAGAGACCTACAATCCCAACTATATTTTTTCACTGCTGGTGGCGAAAGACGATGGTGTGTGGGCGGGTACCTGGGGGGGGGGCGTGAGCCGCTTTGATGGCAAGGTCTGGGAAAATTATAGTACCCAAAACGGTTTGGCCGGTAACATTGTTTATAGTGTGGCACAGGATGAACAAGGCGGTATGTGGTTTGGCACCAATGCCGGGTTGTCACATTTTGATGGCAAAGACTGGCACACGTTTACCCGGTCTGACGGTCTGCTGGACAATAATGTTTACGCGGTCACACCCGCAGGCCAGGGTCAGGTTTGGGTGGGTAGTCGGTCGGGTGTCGTGTTGTTGGTTGCTGAAAATTAAATTGATGAATGACCGTTAAACAAAACGGTACCCAAAAAATGCATTGGAGGACGTTGTGAATATCAGTTCAAAAGGTTTGGCCGTCGCGGTACTGGTCGCAGGAGGGCTGATTGTTGCGGCCTATAATTTTGGTAGCAAGCAAGAACAGGTCGCACCATCCAGCGCATCTCCCAGTGCGCCGCCTCTTGCTGGCGCAACCGAAATGCCACCCGGTCATCCCGCGACATCAGAGACACCTGTGGTTGATTTATTGCCCGATCAAGCTGCAAACGGTGCAAAATTTGCGCATTTCCGCGTTGGTCAACGAAATGTCAAGGGCATGTTCGCTGACGATAATGAAGTATGGGTAGGTACATCTGGTGGTGTTATTCGTTATGACCTGAAAAGCAATGATTACAAATTGTATGATGTCAAAAACAAAAGTTTGATTTCCAATGGTGTGTTCCATGTCAGCAAATTGCGCGGCAAAATCATGGTAGGCACTTATGGTGGT
Source organism: Gammaproteobacteria bacterium (assembly GCA_013151355.1). GTDB lineage: Bacteria > Pseudomonadota > Gammaproteobacteria > SZUA-152 > SZUA-152 > SZUA-152. Next base: position 16,278 of record JAADIL010000150.1, on the reverse strand, counting down.
GGCCTGTCGGTTTATACGCCGGAAACAGATCAGTGGAAAAATTATAATATTCCTGACGGTCTTGCAGACCAGTTTGTATATGATGTTGTTGAAACAGAAAATGGTGATTACTGGATTGCTACCTGGTCTGGCGTAAATAGGGTACCCAATGGTGATTTCTCGGATACGTCCAAATGGGAAACCTTTACTGTAGAAAACACCCAGGGTGGCTTGCCCAATGATTGGGTCTATGGCGTTGAAGTAGGTAAAAATGGTGATGTCTGGTTTGCTACGGAAGGTGGTCTGGCGCTTTACAGAGACAAGCAGTGGACAAATTGGCAGCACGAAGACGGCTTGGGTGCACCTTATGAAAAGGTGAAAGATGATATTGCGTTTAGCAATGACCCTGCTAAATCGTCCAAGCATCACGCCAAACAAAAGGCTGAACAAGGTCTGAGCGATATCAAGGTTGGTTATAATCCGAATTATATTGTTTCCATGATAGTGGATGAAGAAGGTGTTGTCTGGGCGGGTACCTGGGGTGCCGGGTTGTCTCGCTTTGATGGTAAAGTCTGGAAAACGTATACGATGAAAGAAGGCTTGCCCGGAAATCATATTTTCATGTTGAACAAAAAATTGGGTGGTGAAATGTGGATTGGCACCAATAAAGGTTTAGCGCGACCGAATGCAAATGGTGATGGATTCAAAGTGTTGACCAAGGCTGATGGTTTGTTTGCCGATAATGTCTTTTCGCTTGCCGAAGCCACTGATGGTAGTTTGTGGGTAGGGAGCTTTGGTGGTGTGGCGAGAATTACGGATTATAATTAAGTTATTCGTGTAATACCGGAATCCTGCAAGTGCCCGCACTCACTTGGCACATGCTCTTGATCCGTATAGCGATATGAAACTTTTCGGTAATCACAATAAGGATTACGCTCAAAGTTATTATTCATTTTACGAATCAATGTCATGAATTGCGCAAGCACGATCACACTTGCAGTATCCGGGTGAGGCGCTAAATCAGGATAATGGTAAATGTGCGATACTGAAGCTCTGTCTGGAAATCCGGATGGGGCTTTTGTGTATCTGAGGGTTTTAAAATGAAACAGATTGCTTTTTTGATTATGCTTCTGATATTGGGGGCATGTTCGCCGACAGAGGATGGGGTACCCGTACAGAGTAACCCTACATCGAAAAACCAAGTATCGCAAAATGAAGTATGGATCTCGGGTTGGAAAGAAACCAGCCCATTAAATGTGGTGCGTGCGGGCGCAGCAATGGTGACATACAATAATTTTGTATACATGATTGCCGGAGTTGATGGCCGGAAATTTTTACGCAGCACAGAATATGCACCCATTTTGCCGGATGGACGTATTGGCGAATGGAAAACAGGGCCGCAGTTAATTGAGGACCGTGGTTTTACAGAAGCGGTTGTTAAAAATGGTTACATCTATGTTGTTGGTGGTGGTAATGGTCCCAATGGCCAGAATTTGCTGACCACCGTAGAGAGAGCCAAAATTAATCCAGACGGCAGCCTGGGAGCATGGAGGCAAGAGAATAACCGCACAGTGCTGCCTCGGCGCTGTACCAAGCTGAGCCTGATAGGTGACTATCTGTATTCATTTGGTGGCTATGGTGGAGCGCTGCTGGACAGTGTGGAATACGCAAAAATTGAAATCGATGGCAGCGTTGGCAAATGGACGATGGCCAGCGAGGCGATGACATTACCTCGCTATGTGAATAGCGTAAAAACAGTCGATGGATTTGCTTTTGTGCTGGGTGGCCACGACCAGCAAAAAGGGGTGGGTATTGTTGATGTGGAATGGGCCAGACCTCAGGTTAACGGTGACATGCACTCCTGGCAGAAAACCAGCCCACTGAAAACCGGGCGTTATGGTGTGGCCTCCGCTAAAAATGATAAAACAATCTATATGTTGGGTGGTTTAACCGGACTTGAATATCTTGGCAGTATAGAAAAAAGTCAGGTATTGCCTGAAGGTGGTTTGACAGAGTGGCAGGAAACGACAGCAATGAGTGTGCCCAGAGCAACATTCAGTGCTTTTACTAACAATGGTTATATTTATGTACTGGGTGGTGCGAACCGGGATGGCTACTTGCGTAGCGTAGAATATGCCGAAATCAATGCGCAGGGTGATTTGGGCTTCATGGGCAGCCCGCAAGAACGCAAGCAATATTTACAGCATGTTGAGGACAAAAAAAATAATGCACCGGCACTGCCTAATGAGGGTGTCGTCAAACAAATACTGAATGCTGAAATGTACAGTTATGTACAGGTGTTAAATCAGGGGAAGTTGGCCTGGATTGCCGGGCCGAAAACAGAGATGTCGATTAACTCCCGTATTCAATATAGCAAGGGGGTATACATGAGCAATTTCTTCAGCAAAGCAAAGAATTACAAAAAACCTTTCCCGAAGTAAATTTTGTGAGCCGCATAGAAGTTGTTGAGTAAGTTTGTTGTCAGCCAAAATGTTCAGATCGGTTGCAAATCGGTGAAAACTGCTCAGAGACTTCCTGTGAAAGTATTTGGACCTGTAGAAGCATGGATAAACTGGATTTCATTACACCCCGAAACATGAGGGTTGGCTGAATATGGCAGAATAGAGTTTAGTTTGTTATCGCGGCACTGCATGAGTGTACGCATGACAGACAGAGCCTTTTTAACACAAGAAATTTATTGGTCACAGTTCGCTAGTAAAAACTATGCACTTTAGTGCAAGGCTTTAGCATTAATAAACAAGTGAAGTGTGCGCAGCACCATCATTGCTTGAAAACATAACGACTTTCAGTCGTTTTAAACAACCTGTGGACTTTTAGTCCATAGTGGTTGAGTTTGGTGAATAAACTGGATCATCTGGATGCCGATTCTATCGCGTCGTCAAGCAGGTTGAGGGCGCGCTGGTGGGTGGCTGCCTGGGTGAAAAGTAGAAATGCGATTAAAGGTGAGATGAACTGGCGTTTTACAACTTTGGAGTCCAGTTCCAAGTCATTAAGCTGAGGCTTATGTTGCTTCAAAAACGTTGGACATCGACGATTTGAAATTTTATATGCGCTTGCCCTACAGCGTTCTCCTAAAATTCAGCTGGTGATTTCGGCCACAGCCACAGTATAAGCGGTGGTTAATCCGGAGACCAAGTTGGTCTGCCCGAAGCCAACAGAACATTTCCCGCATCCTGCCAGCCACCGGCTATAAAACCGGCGACTGTTGTGGTTCTGTCTAAATTTTTACTTGGCGTGACAGGTCAGGCACAAACCGCTGGGGCCACCGATACCATCAGAAGCATTCGGGGTGCTGTTGCTGATGCGCAAGAAACTGGGAATGAACTGGCTGACAGCATTACTGTTCTCGGAGGGAATGCCATGTGGATCATGGCAGGAGGCACATTCCACAGCAGGGCCTGCTCCGCTATCGTACAGGCGTACCTCATACTTTTCAGCGAAGCCACTGCCATTGGTGTCAAAAAATGCCCATCTTCCAGGAATGGTTACTTCCGGTTCGTTATAGTCGATTCCGGGCCCAAAGCTGGTGGGAAACGTTATTCCTACCACATGATCGTTGCGCAGGTCAGTACCGAGCATAAACAGTCTGAAATCGGGGATTACGCTGTCGGGTGCGCTATGGCACAGGGCGCAAGCCGAGTTTACATCACCGGTTCCCAGTTCTCCCCCCAAAGTGAAGTGGTTACCAACAGTGCCCGCTCCGCCAGAATTGGGCCAGTTGTCCAGAAATGCCATGTTGGAAGTGCCGAGTTCGTTATTACCGTAACCGCCAGAGCCAGGCATGTTTAATACGGAATCAATAGCGATGGTGCCGTCATGGCAGGACAAGCAGGTTAATGAACTCGGCCCTGGCAAGCTCAGGCGGCCTTCCAGTCCTATGACGGTAGGTCTATCGTAGATGGTGTAGTTGCCGGGGTTGACCGTGCGATTCCAGAGAGGGGCGTTAATTTGTCTGTTGGCACCGTGTGGCGTGTGACAGTAGACACAGACTTCAGCGTAATTGTTGCGAGCAAAGTCCATAGGTGTGGCTCGAGGTGGAGCATGGCTGCTCAGAGTCGAGTCCAGGTAGGAGAGGGTTAGATTATGCCGTGTGTCGGAAATGCCGCCGTTTCTGGCGTTGGCATCTCTCGACATGTTGCCTGCTTTCGAGTTCGGATCCCAGCCATCCGCAAACGCAACGGCACCTATCCCGCCCATTCCCATTCCGACCAAACTTATTGAAAGTACGGTTTTCGGTGTTATTTTCAGTGACATGACGAAATCCCTGTTGGTTATTATTTTTACCAATAATCTTAAAAGAATGGTTTTATTCGAGCCTCTTGCAAAACTATTTTATGACAATCAAGAATCAATGGCTTACGCCAAGCAGATCACTACAAGTCATTGATATTTGCTTCGTGCCTGGAGTTTTGCAAAAGGCTCATTCGCTAATTATTATTACGGGTTTCAGGTTGTGGCAGCGCCAAACTGAGTGTACTCCCTAAAATCCTGTACCTGACTGTAATTTAACCATAATTGGATGGTGCCTGCTAATAAGTTTTGCTTATATCAATGGCGGACTATATTCGGTAAATTGGCAAATGTACTTTACAGCAATTCCCGCCTATCGATCAAACCCCAATGCTATTAAGTTAAGCACACCTGGTCAAAAACAGGGGCTGTCTGGAAACCCGCCGCTTTACCAAATCTGATGCTTGTAAACACAGAGGTCACAGAGACGCAAAGACACAGAGAAAAACACTAAAAATTCTGCGCCTCTGTGTCTCTGTGACCTCTGCGTGACAAACACTGTGTTTTTTGTTTCCACATTCCGTGGTACACACTGAACCTCTAAACCTCATTCGCCACGGGCGCTGGCTGCCCAATGCTTGCTTAACTGATAAAAAATAAGTATCCATTTCTTAACTTAATGACATTGGATCAAACCCCATTAAAACAAGCTCTACAACTGCACCTGGAATAAAAGACTCTTTTCAATGATCTGGAAATGAGGTCGTCGTGGGGTTTGTTCGTAAATTCTTGTTCGCAGACGGGTTGCTCGCCTCTGTTCAGCGATGCCTGAATCGTGAAATATTTCACCTCTGTCAGTCTCCCGATCCATGGGAGGACTGCATTATGTCCGGCTTAGCCGTTTTTGGCTTTAAATTTCCCTTTTTCTCTACAGCTCGAAAAAGGCGTGAATTCAGAGCCCCTGATTTCCCGGAACCTGCGGACGTTATACGGCGTTGTTAAAGAACCCCCAGCGACACCTGTATGAGAGAGCGTCTCAACCAGGTTGATCCTTGGCAGTTGAGACGGTCTTTTAAGCAAATATTTTCACACCTTCAGCGCGTGACAAAGCACTGGAACAGTGCCGTTACCTCAACGGACACTATATCTTCTCTCTGGACGGCACGGGTCAGTCTAGCTCCGAAAAAGTGCACTGCACTATAGTTGTTGCAGCGAAAAGCACCGTAATGGTAAAACAAGCTATTACCATCACATGCTGGGCGCTTCCATTGTTCATCCTGAACACAAAGTCGTTATTCCATTGGCGCCTGAACCCATTGTTAAAGGTGACGGCGAGACCAAAAATGATTGTGAACGCAATGCGGCAAAACGGTTGCTGAGTGATTTTCGTCGTGAGCATCTGCACCTGAAAACGTTGGTCGTTGAAGGTGGCCTTGGGTCAAATTTTCCGCACTTGTCTCTTCTTGATTCACTCAATATCGCTTATATCATTGGAGCCAAGCCGGAGGATCATGCCTTTATGTTTGAGTGGATAGAAAGCTTAACGCCAGAGACTCATATACACCAAAAACCCGACGAGACGCTTCACGCGTTCCGTTACTATCACGACGTACCGCTAAATGATTCAAATTTCGATTACCGCGTTAATCTCTTTGGGTTCAATTCCCCGCAGCAAGCTGCGGGGTTGTTTATTTGTGCTCAGCTATTACCGAGACGAATAAATAAGGGTAAAAAGCACTCGCCGACGTAATTTTTATCCAAATAGGCAAGTCGTAGGTTTTGAAAGGGGTTGGTGGGAGTTGCTGTGCACTTTATTGTTTCTTTGACAGATGTTCTCCACCCAGATAACCGCCATTTTTTTCGATATTGGCAGGCCGATAGACGTCAACTTTACGGAAAAACTGGTCAACGATGTAGACGCGACCCGACCATCTTCATCTACGGCGATGCCGGCAGGTAGCATGTAGAGGCCGGGGCCGCCGGATTGACTGCGTTGACCGATAAACATGAGAAGCTGGGATTTATCATTGAATATCTGGAAATTGCCGAAAGCAGCATCAACCACATAAATATTACCTTCGGGATCAGTTGCGATACCCTTGGGTCGTGCAAAGTTGCCGATTTTTCGTCCAACGGTACCAAAGCTGAGTTTGTGAGAGCCATCCGGATTAAAGGCCTGCACCCGGAAATTGCCGCTGTCAGTCACATAGATGGTACCATCGGGGCCTGTGGTGACTTGTAGGGCCAGGTTGAATTCACCATTTTTGCGGCCGCGGGTGCCAACGGTTTTTTTCAGCTCACCGGTTTTTGCATCAAAGATATAGAGGTGGTGTTCCTGTGTGGTGACGCCGCCAGTGTCAATGACGTAGGCCTGCAATCCGTCCGGGCTTACAGCAACACCTGACGGACGCTTGAAAATGCTGCGATTACCGAAGGCCCGCAGAAATTTTCCATCCTTGTCAAAAACGACAACGCGTTTTGCCGTGTTGTCGGCGACATAGATTTCCCCGTCTTTACTGATGGCGATGCCGATGGGCTTGCTTAATGTACCGGGGCCTTCGGTACCGATCATTTTGAATTCTTTACCGGGCACATCAAACATCAGCACAGCGCGTTTGACGGTGTCGGTAACGTAGATGCGTCCCTGGTAAACCGCAACGCCATAAGGTTTGCCCAGGCCGGTAGCCGTACCCAGTGAACCAGTGGCAAAAACACGCAATTTGTCCGCAGCGGTTACTCTCTTGACGTCAAAGCTGCTGCGGATGGTGCGCTCAAAATAAAAGCGTGCCGGTTCGGGAGCGGGTGGGTAGGCCAGTATGACTTCTTCCCTGCGAACCTCTTCGCTGCCGCAGCCAGCCAGAAGAAGGGTGATAATGATCCCGAACCAGATCAGTCCATGATGTATTTTTTTTATTTTGCGTGACAAGTGAAACATAGCACCTCGGCATTAGCGCGTAACAATAGTTCCCGTGAGGGGTCGTGTACATTATGACAGGTCATGCATTCTACCTGGCCATTGTATAATTTAACACCGTTATCAAAACCATCGGGCGTGTCGGGTGGACGAAAATCCCTGTCTTTGAATGACAGTCCGGCGTATCGCATGGAAATAGGGTGATCGTTACGCAAATCAGTGCCAAGCATTTTTACAGTGATGTCGTGGGCGACATCACCATTGTGGCATTTGCCGCAGCTTTCGATATTGTCTTCCGGGTTGAGACGCATGTGCATGGCATCATCTGCCGCAGCATCAAATGTGGCGGGCTTGAAAACGACCATGTCTACTGCCATGGTGCCATCGTGACAAGACAGGCAAAGCATGCTGATGGGATTGGGGCCGCTGGTTTTGCTATCCACATTGGGGCTATTGTACAATTGGTAATTGCTCAGTGCGGGTACGTAGCGGTTCCAGCTGTCGATGCCGCCAAAATCTGAGGGCACGGCTCCTGCTTCTTCCGGGGGGATGTGACAGTAAACACAGGAATACCCATAGTCAGAAAAGGCAACGCCAGCCATGGCTACCACGCCTGCGCGCTCATTGAGACCGGTGAAGTCATGTTTGGAGCCCAGAATAGGGTCGTCTGCACCAAGCACCGGGTCGCCTACAATAGCGGCAGCAGCAACGTAAGCGGCCCACACGGACCCACCGATTAACAGAGTGAAGATCAAAAATTTTGTGCTGGCTTTCGTCCTGGAAAGCCGCTTTTTTATTTGTCGCGACATGTTTCCGCCCCCGTGCAACGTAAGTGGTGCAATACAACATCTGGTGGCGTTGCTGCGCAGAAAAACATCGATACACCATCCGAGGATAAAGTTTTAGAAAAAAGTTCGATAAATCCACGTATTACCACCGCTATCGGCCTACTATACGCGAGCTTTAGAGTAGCGTAAAAGCCGTTTTTGCGCCACAATCCGCGAGCTTTATCGTGAGTGGGTATATAATGTCGAACTGTTTGGGCATGTATTGCCGGACGGTGCTGGTATGCGTCATGCAACTTGTTGAATGACGGGCTGTTTTCAATAAATAATACAGCAAGCGATTTCAAAAAATAATGTCAGGAAAATTGAGAGGTATCCCGGTTTATGAAAAACGGTGTGGTATGGGTAAAGATGGTATGGATAGTGGGCATGATATTGTCTGGATTTGGCGCGACGGGTGTCATTGCAGCGACGGCTGATGATAAGGAGCCGACGGCTAATGAAAGGGGTATTGCTGCCCTGTACCTGAAAAATTGCTCCATTTGCCATGGTGACGAGGGCGACGGGAATACTCGTGCCCAGTCTGGTATGTATCCCGGGCCACGCGATTTTACTACTGCTGAGGCCGCTATCGAACTGACCCGCGAGCGCATGATCAAGTCGGTTACCGATGGCCGTCCCGGTACTACTATGGTGGCGCACAAAAGAAAACTGAGCAAGCAGCAAATCGCCGCCCTGGTTGATTATATCCGTAGCAATTTTATGCAGCTCCCGGAAGCGGTAGCCGGGATACCTGCGGCGGTGAGTCCGGGCGAAAAGGTTTACACTGACAATTGCGCGGTATGTCACGGGGATAGCGGCAATACGGCCCGCTGGGCCCAGAATGGCCTCAATCCGGCACCCCGGGATTTTACTTCGCCCGAGGCACAGAATGATCTGACCCGCAATCGTATGCTGGACTCAGTCACCAATGGTCGCTCCGGCACGGGCATGATGCCGTACAAAACACGTTTGTCTACAGATGAAATTGTCGCTGTTGTTGGCTTCATCCGCTTCAAATTTATGGGGGTTGATCCGGATAAGGACACCGGTGTTGCCCCGTTGGCCATCGGTAAACCGGTGGCACAGAGCTCACCACCATCCCGGGTTGGCGGTATTCCTGGTGTGGACGCTCCTCTTGCTGCGGCGCGATCGGCACATACCGCGTCGGCTCCTGCTGTTCAGCCGGATGTGGCTGTGAGCCACAATAGTGATGTTGACATGTCTCTGCCGGTACCCGAGGGGTTAAAAGGTGACCTGGTCTGGGGACGTCAATTTTATATGACCAATTGCTTTGATTGTCATGGTGTGACGGGTGAGGGCGATGGTCCGCGTGCCTATTTCAATATCCCGCCGCCGCGTGATTTCACCAGCGAGGTCTCGCGGCAGGCGCTCAATCGACCACGTATCTTTAACGGTATCACTAAAGGCCGATCCGGCACGGTGATGCCGGCCTGGGGCAAGGTGCTCACCAGGCAGGAAATTGCCGGGCTTACCGAATTTGTGTTTCAGGCGTTCATTCAACCTGCTGAAGCAGGCGATAATATGGGCAAAAAAAAAGCCCCGTAGCGAGTCAATTATCAGTCGTCGATAGCAAGCTGATATCACAGGAAGCAGAGCACGTCCCTGTTTATGATGAGCGTCATGAACAGGGACGTGCCATTTATAATTTTCGTTGTTATTTTTGCCACGGTTATTCCGGTGATGCCAGGACCCTGGCCGCCAGTTACCTGACTCCGCGTCCGCGCAATTTTATTGCCACCGGGCTTGATGATATCAGCTACGAGGCAATGATTAATGCTGTCACTTACGGTCGTTCTGACACCGCCATGCTGGGTTTTGTCAATACCATCAGCAGTGAAGATATTGCTCTGGTAGTGGATTTTGTACGCCGCGAATTCATGCAAAACAAGGCTCGTAATACGACATATCACACGGTGGAGAACGGTTGGCCGGATCACCAGCAGTATGCTCTGGCTTTTCCCTTTGCGCTGGAAGAAATCGCCCTTGATACACCTTCTGAACAGCTTGGCGCACAGCAACGAACAGGCCGACGTATCTTCATGCAAAGCTGTGTCACCTGTCACGATCGCGGCCGGGTTAATGACGAGGGGGTGATTTGGGACCCGCGTCCGGTATCGTACCCACGTAATCAGTATTCGCATCGTCAGACGGAAGCCGCTGCGTCCCCCGACAGCATCAGCAGTGCCAGTCCTTACGCGCGCCATGAACAGGCACCTGTGCTGCAAAATCCCACAATGCAGGAAAAGGAAGGCGAGGCCTTGTTTCAGAAAAATTGTGCGTTTTGCCACGCCCCGGACGGTACAGGCAAAAACTGGATCGGCAGTTTCCTTGAACCGCACCCGAGGAATCTCACTGATCCGGAAAATATGCGGGAAATGACCGCAGAACGTTTGCGTCAGGTGATTCGTGATGGTCTGCCTGGCACCACCATGTCGGCCTGGAAGGGAGTGCTGGATGCCGGACAGATTACCGCTGTCATTGCGTATATCAATCAGGCTTTTCATCCGCTGGCGAGTGCCCCGGATGGAGTGACGGCAGATTAAATGCCCTCAGGGAACCTGTCGGACTCAGAATGAATCTACTGCGGAAAATGCATTTTGGCCCATTTTTTTGATCCTTTTCGTTGAATATGTCCAATATTCGCCTCAAACGATCAAAATAATGGACTCAAAATGACTTTCTCTCGCTACGATTCCCCAAGCCTGACAGGTTCCTGATCCTGAATATGCTGGCGGAAGGCAAAATCAATGCCGTTTTGTCCATTTACAGGTGGGCAACATCGATTAACACTATCGCTTTGCTGCTGTAGACCTTACCATTGGCGGCTCGAGTTTCCGGGAGTGGTATGAGCATGGTAAAGGTCGGCATCGTAGGTGGTACGGGTTATACGGGCGTAGAGTTGCTGCGTCTGCTGGCGGCTCATCCTGAGGTGGAATTAGCACTGATCACCTCCCGTTCCGAGGCCGGTCTGCCTGTGGCGGAGATGTTTCCCGGTCTGCGCGGCCATGTTGATCTCACATTCAGTGCGCCTGATCCGGTGGCATTGGCCGCTTGCGATGTGGTGTTTTTTGCGACACCCAACGGCGTGGCCATGCAATCGGTGCCGGAGTTACTGGAAGCAGGTGTGAAGGTTATTGATCTGGCGGCCGATTTTCGACTCAAGGATACGGAAGAGTGGGAGCAGTGGTATGGTCAGCCCCATGCCTGTCCGCAGCTGCTCGATGAGGCAGTGTATGGCTTGCCCGAGGTGAATCGTGCTGCCATCAGTGAGGCACGATTGATCGCCAATCCAGGCTGTTATCCCACAGCGGTGCAGCTGGGTCTGTTGCCGTTGCTGGAAAAAGGTTTGGTAGATACCGGACGGTTGATTGCCGATTGCAAATCCGGTGTCAGCGGCGCAGGCCGCAAGGCCGCAGTGAGTACCCTGCTGTGCGAGACCAGTGAAAGTTTCAAGGCCTATGGTGTGGCAGGGCACCGGCACTGGCCGGAGATTTGCCAGGGGCTGAATGCTGTTGTTGCTTTCGAAGGTAAAGGTGGCGTGGGCCTGACTTTTGTACCGCACCTTGTTCCCATGTTACGGGGGATTCATGCCACTCTGTACGCGACTCTGCTCAGTACCAATGATGCAACCGATGCGGATTTGCAGACGTTGTACGAGCAACGTTATGCCAGCGAGCCCTTTGTGGATGTGTTACCCGTGGGCAGTCACCCGGAAACTCGCAGTGTGAAGGGTGTCAACGTCTGTCGCATTGCTATCCATCGACCACAAGGTGCTGACACTGTGGTGATTCTCTCGGTAATTGACAATCTGGTGAAAGGTGCGGCCGGACAGGCGGTGCAGAATATGAATATTCTTTGTGATTTGCCGGAAACGGCGGGTTTGACGGGAATTGCGCTTGTTCCTTGAACAGTTTGTTAATACAGGCTTCTGTGTGGTTGTTGTAAAATGATGTTGAAAAGTCGTACGCGTTTGACGCGGATAATGAAACAGGTCGGTCAGGTATTATGTCGTCGAAGCTGATCATCAAATCCCATCATCCCTGGCGATATCGCATGAAACTGGCATTGCTGGGGTTAGCTCTGGTATTGCTTGCCTGGGGTGTGTTCGAATTCGGGTTTTCCCGCGCGGGTTATGATAACAACGCTTTGCATGCGCAACGTGAACTGTTGCGTGAGCAAATCGATATGGAAAAGCAGCGTACCCGGGATTTACGGGCGCAGCTGGCGGTGCTGGAGCGTGCGGGTCAGGTTGACCGGCAGGCCTACGACGCAGTGGAAAAATCGCTGAGGCAGGCGCAGGACGAAATGCTGGAACTTAAACAGGAAGTGGCATTTTACCGGGGCATCGTGTCGCCGACGGAGGCCGCCAGCGGTCTGAATATCACCAGTCTCAAACTGACGAGTATTGGTGAGGCCCGTGTTTATCGTTTCAAGCTGGTGTTGACCCAGTTAAAATCCAACGTACGGCTTGTCAAGGGTTATGCGCGTATGGAGTTTGAAGGGATCAAAGATGGCGCGCAAATGCATCTGGGCCTGAAAGAAGTCTCGGGTGGTGCGCTGGACAAACTTAAATTACGTTTCAAGTATTTCCAGAACAATGAAGGTGAGATTGTTTTGCCGGAAGGTTTTTTGCCCTCACGGGTATTGGTGGAAGTAGTGCCCAGTGGCAAGGATGTGACCCGGCTTAAGAAAACGTTTGATTGGTCGGATATTAGTTCGTAGAACTATAACCTGGATCCTGCAAGCACGATCACTTGCAGGATCCAGGTATAAATTGAGCACCGCCTTTGGTCGCTCATGAACAATGAATGAAAGGAGTCAGAACATATGTTTTTTGGGAAAAAAGATACACGTCGTAATTCACAAATTGATTCGCTGATTGGCAGCGGCACGGAATTACGTGGCGACGTGCATTTCAAGGATGGTCTGCACATTGATGGTACGGTGAAGGGTAACGTGATCGCCGAAGGCGAAAACTCCATACTCACCATGAGCGAGCAGGGTCGCATCGAAGGTGAAGTACGGGTGCATAACCTGGTGCTCAACGGCGAGGTAGTGGGCGATGTGCATGCTTCCGAGCACATTGAGCTTGCCCCGGCAGCGCGCGTCACAGGCAATGTGTATTACAATCTTATTGAAATGGCCATGGGCGCTGAAGTGAACGGCAATCTGGTGCATGAAGTTGGTGCCAGCACTGCGAAAGAACCGCGAACGGTGCCTGCGAGTGATGCGGGTCTTGCCGTCGATGGTGGCTAATTCTTGATTAAACAGGTCGGAAATGGTTTACTTTAGCGATTGCTAATATGTCTCCGGTCAGTGCAGGGTGTTGTTTTGACCCCGGCGGGCATTTTGAATGTGGAGCGATTTTGTGGGAGCAGTCAACATGAGTACAGAAACGGTTTCGAGTGATCCGGTCGCCGGGGTGGAAAATACCCCTGAAGAATTACTGGTTATCACCCAGAATGCGGCAGACAAGGTAAAGGCGCTTATCGAGGAAGAGGGCAACGATGCATTGAAGTTGCGGGTGTTTGTCACCGGGGGCGGCTGTTCCGGTTTCCAGTACGGTTTTTCCTTTGATGAAAACGTCAACGATGGTGACACGGCTATTGAAAAAGACGGCGTGACTTTTTTGGTGGACCCTATGAGTTACCAGTATCTGGTCGGTGCTGAACTGGATTATCAGGAAGGCCTGATGGGTGCGCAGTTTATGATCAGTAATCCCAATGCCAGCACGACCTGTGGTTGCGGTTCATCATTTTCCATCTAGTACACCGTCAATATAATCTGGACGGTGTACTGGCTGAAATTCAAATCCCGCAGCAGCCTTAAGTCACGCCGGTTTCGGCCGTCAGTATCAACAAGTGGAATCAATAGAATTAAACAAGGGGCCTGACCCCCTGTTTGTTATGCTTGCACTTTTTACATCACACACCAAAGAATGGAACTTGTATAAGTTATTCAATTTCCATTCCTGACCAGTTTTAGCACGGAGACACTTCATGAGTGAATACTTGCCAGGCCTTGCGGGCGTACCGGCTACCAAATCCAACATTTCGGCTATCGATGGTGAGAAAGGGGTGCTCTATTACCGGGGCTATGCCATCGAAGAGCTGGCCAAACACAGCAGTTTTGAAGAAACCACGTTATTACTGTTGGACGGTGAATTGCCGAATCAGGCAGATCTGAACGAATTTGACGCGCAGCTGCGGGAAAATCGTCAGGTTAAATATCACATCCGTGAACTGATGAAGGCATTGCCTGCGACTGGACACCCGATGGACATGCTGCAAACGGCCGTGGCCAGTCTCTCCATGTTTTATCCGGGCAACGAATGCCTGACCAGCAAAAGTGTTTGTGAAGACATGAATTACATTCACAACATGACAGTAAAAATTATCGCGCGCATGGGCACCATGGTTGCCATGTGGCAGCATCTGCGTAGTGGCTACGAGCCACCCGCGCCGCGTGAAGACCTCACCTACGCACAAAATTTTTTGTACATGCTCAATCGCAAGGAGGCCGATCCTCTGCTGACGCGCATTATGGATGTCTGTCTGATTTTGCATGCTGAACACACCATCAATGCCTCGACCTTCTCAACCCTGGTGACGGCATCCACCCTGGCCAGTCCCTATAGCGTTATTGCTGCGGCGATTGGTACCTTGTCGGGGCCGTTGCACGGTGGTGCCAATCAGCGCGTGCTGGAAATGCTCAATGAAATTGGTTCGCCTGACAAGGCGGAGGCCTACGTGGATAAAAAACTGGCCAATAAACAGGTGATCTGGGGCATGGGGCATCGCGAGTACAAAACCAAGGACCCGCGCGCCACGATATTGCAGGGTCTGGTCGCACAGCTCATGGAAGCACGCGGCGGCGCAGTAAACCCGTTAATGGAAATTGCCCTGGCTGTGGAAAAAGTGGTCGAAGACCGTCTGGCACACAAAGGTGTTTATCCCAACGTGGATTTTTATTCTGGCATTCTCTATCACGAAATGGGCATTCCCGGTGATCAGTTCACCACGATTTTTGCCATGTCACGTTCAGCGGGCTGGGGCTGGCGCACTGGCGTGAGCAGTTGGCGGACAATCGTATTTTCCGGCCGACGCAGGTGTATATTGGTTCCCCTGAACGGAATTATGTTGCAATAGAAAAAAGGAAACAGAGAAAAGCTTAAATGTGAATTAAGGACTAAATCACCCTGTTAGCACTTGATTCACATTTAACCGCAAAGGGCACGAAGGAACGCGAAGGCAGGGTCGGCAGTAATGGCGCCGCTGCCGTCTTGTGTCCTGGATTCGCGGGCTTGCCGTAAGTCTGGACGCGAAATGCCAGTTGTGGGAATGTGGCAGCATCAGTTGGTCATCATCGGTCTCTACGCCGATCTGCTCGCGCCAGTTGGGTTGGTAATACAGTTTCTGTCAGAAACTGTTCACCGAAAGTTGTTGAGGCGGGGGAAAGCCGCGTGACAGGCGATGCAGCTCATACCGTATTGACGGGCAAAGGCCGGGTTTGGCTTGGGCGGTTTGTGCTGTCAATATGCCCAATGTCAGCAAAATCAGGCTCTGAACGATGTGTTCGAGGAGGCGACGGTAATTGACGTTGTTAAAACCTCTCTCGTAGTTGGTGGTGCCCGGAACCATAGTCGATAAATCCTGATTTAAACTTAATTTTTGTCCTGCACAGCATCAGCATGGTTGTAGGGTTTCCGCCCGCATTTCGCGTATAATCAGCAGTTTGTAAACCTCGGGGCTATTTCGGCCCTAATTTGAGAAATACTGGAGTAAACCGAGCATGTCCACAGAAAGAACCTTTTCCATCGTTAAACCTGACGCTGTTGCCAAAAATCACATCGGTGACATTTATGCGCGTTTTGAAAAAGCCGGGCTGAAAATTATTGCATCGAAAATGTTGCACCTGAGCCGCGAACAGGCCGAGGGATTTTACGCTGTGCATAAAGAACGTCCGTTTTTTAACGATCTGGTGTCGTTCATGATTTCCGGCCCGGTGATGGTGCAGGTACTGGAAGGCGAAGGCGCCATTCTGAAAAACCGTGAAGTGATGGGCGCAACCAATCCCAAAGAAGCTGATGCAGGTACTATTCGTGCTGACTTTGCCGATTCCATTGATGAAAATGCTGTGCACGGTTCTGATGCGCCGGAAACGGCTGCTGAAGAAATTGCCTTTTTCTTTTCGGACGACGAGATTTGCCCACGCACACGTTAAGTGTGTGTTGCCTGAGAGGTCACGAGCCCGCCTGATGCCGACATTGTTGCCGATGCAAATACC
>JAADIL010000209.1 GCA_013151355.1 Gammaproteobacteria bacterium | reverse complement strand
TGTTACAGCCGAAGCGAACTAAATTTCGCAAACAGATGAAAGGTCGTAACCGCGGACTTGCTTTCCGTGGCAGCGATGTCAGTTTTGGTGAATTTGGCCTGAAGGCCACGGGTCGTGGCCGGATTACTGCCCGTCAGATTGAAGCCAGTCGTCGTGCGATGACACGCCATATTAAGCGTGGTGGCAAAATCTGGATTCGTGTGTTTCCCGACAAGCCGATTACCAAAAAGCCTCTCGAAGTGCGCATGGGTAAGGGTAAAGGCGGCGTGGAATACTGGGTTGCCCAGATTCAGCCTGGCCGGATGTTATTTGAAATGGAAGGGGTGAGTGAAGAATTGGCGCGCGAAGCGTTTCAACTGGCTGCCGCCAAACTTCCTGTGACAACGTCATTTGTAACCCGGACGGTGATGTGATGGACGCAAAAGAATTAAGAAGCAAAAATGAAACCCAGCTGAAAGAAGAGCTGAACGGACTGTTACGTGAGCAATTTAATCTGCGCATGCAAAAGGGTACCGGGCAGTTGAACAATTCGGCACGTATGAAAGGTGTGCGCCGGGATGTGGCGCGGGTGTTGACCATCATGAATGAAAAAAGTGCGGGTGATGCAGAATGAGTGAAAGTAAAACTATCCGGACGGAATCAGGCCGTGTGATCAGTAACAAAATGGATCGCACGATTACGGTGCTGGTGGAGCGTCGCGTTAAACACCCTCTTTACGGCAAATATATTCGCCGTTCTACCAAACTGCATGTGCATGATGAAGAGAATGCCTGTAACGAGGGTGACGAGGTCACGATCAGGGAATGTCGCCCTGTTTCCAGGACCAAATCCTGGAAATTAGTGGAAATCGTCAAACGAGCGAATTAGCGTTTCGCCCAGGTTTCTTATACCCGCTGACCGAACAAACCGGTTTTTCGCGGGGGGATTTACAAGCAGTTTCACGCGGAGCTCAAAATGATAAATATTTGGGCTCCGCGCATTTTAGTGATATGATGCGCGCCCCTTATCCAGCGGGTTCCGGTGGTTTTGTGCGCAGTTTGGCGGAGATATTTCGATGATTCAGATGCAGACGGTATTAGATGTGGCTGACAACAGCGGTGCTCGTCGCCTGATGTGTATCAAAGTGTTGGGTGGTTCCAAGCGCCGTTATGCCGGTATTGGTGATATCATCAAAGTGAGTATTAAAGAGGCTATCCCTCGCGGGAAAGTAAAAAAAGGCGAAGTGTATAATGCCGTTGTAGTGCGTACAGCCAAAGGTGTGCGTCGCCCTGATGGTTCATTGATTCGTTTTGATGGTAATGCGGCTGTGTTGCTGAACGCCAATTTGCAACCTGTTGGCACACGTATTTTTGGTCCGGTGACGCGGGAGCTACGTAGTGAGCGTTTCATGAAAATTATCTCATTGGCCCCGGAAGTGTTGTAACTGGAAGTGCTGTAAAGAGTTTTGTCAGCATTTTACATCGATAGACAGAAAGCAAGAAAGAGAATTACGATGCGCAAGATCAAAAAAGGTGATGATGTGATCATCACCACGGGTAAAGACAAAGGCAAACGCGGTGCTGTTTTGAAGATAACGGCAGACAATCGTGTTTTGGTCGAAAGTTGTAACATGGCAAAAAAACACGTTAAAGCAAACCCCAATGCGGGAGAAGCTGGCGGTATTATTGAGAAAGAGATGCCGTTGCATATTTCCAATGTTGCTTTGTTTAACCCGGCGACAGGCAAGGGTGACCGTGTTGGTATCAAAATATTAAAAGATGGCAACAAGGTACGGTTTTTTAAGTCCGACAACGAAGTTGTTGACATTTAACCTTTGGTTTTAGAACAAGTTTACCAGGAAGGACGGAAGAAAGTCATGTCCCGTTTAAGAGAACATTACAAAGACACTGTGATCGATCAACTCAAGAAACAGTTTGGTTTCAAGAGCGTGATGGAAGTGCCGAAGCTGGAAAAAATCACCCTGAATATGGGGCTTGGTGAAGCCATTGGCGACAAAAAAATTATTCAACATGCTGTTGATGACATGACCAGGATTGCCGGGCAAAAGCCAGTGGTTAATCACGCCCGTTTGTCAGTTGCCGGTTTTAAGGTGCGTGAAGGTTGGCCCATTGGTTGCAAAGTGACCCTGCGCCGTGAGCGTATGTATGACTTTATGGATCGTTTGGTAAGCATTGCCATTCCGCGTATCCGTGATTTTCGTGGCTTGAAAGCGAATGCCTTTGATGGGCGCGGGAATTACAGCATGGGCATTCAGGAACAGATCATTTTCCCGGAAATTGATTACGATAAAATCGACGCGATCAGGGGTATGGATATCACCTTCACCACCAGCGCAAAGACTGATGACGAAGCGCGTGCGTTATTGACCGCTTTTAATCTTCCGCTTAAAAAGTAAACCAGAGAGAGCAGCATGGCAAAACAATCGATTATTAATCGCGAATTGAAGCGCGCCCGTACTGTTGCAAAATACGCGACGAAACGTGCTGAACTCAAGGCTCAATTGAAAGACCAGAATTTGAGTGCTGAAGACAAAGAAGAGGCACAGCGTAAATTTCAGTCTTTGCCGCGTAATGCCAGTCCATGTCGCCAGCGTAATCGCTGTCGTGAAACCGGCAGGCCACATGGTTATTATCGCAAGTTTGGGCTGTCTCGCACCAAGTTACGTGAAGCCGCCATGCGTGGGGATATCCCCGGTCTGGTCAAGGCCAGCTGGTAAAAGTGTACAAAGTTAATAATAGACGGTAAACAAGTTTTCATCCCGTAAGCAGTTTTGCAAAAACGGGAATTTCAGGAGTTTATGGCATGAGCATGACTGATCCGATCGCTGACATGCTGACACGCATTCGTAATGCATTGTCGGCAGGTAAGCTGACTGTGACGATGCCATCTTCCACAAAGAAAATCGCGATTGCGAATTTGTTGGTGGAAGAAGGTTATATCACAGGTGTTAACACACAGGATATCGATGGCAAGCCGGTATTGGAAGTTGCCCTTAAGTATTATGAGGGTAAGCCGGTTATCGATATGATTAAGCGCGTGAGTCGTCCCGGTTTGCGTGTTTATAAAGGCAAAAATGAATTGCCTTCTGTGATGAACGGGCTGGGTGTGGCCGTTGTATCCACCTCTAAAGGTTTGATGACAGATCGTGCTGCGCGTAAAGCGGGTCACGGTGGCGAAGTCATCTGCTACGTTGCGTAAGGGGGAGAACAATGTCACGCGTTGCAAATAATCCGGTACAAATCCCTTCCGGTGTTGAAGTGGTTCTCAATGGCCAAATGGTCAAGGTGAAGGGTACCAAGGGTGAATTGAATCACGAAATACATGCTGCGGTTGAAGTGAACCAGCAGGATTCGACACTGACTTTTGCTGCCCGCGATACGGAGCAGAGTTCAAATGCATTGGCGGGTACTACCCGTGCCTTGTTGAATAACATGGTGATGGGCGTATCCCGGGGCTTCGAGAAAAAACTGACGTTGATTGGTGTGGGTTATCGTGCTCAGGCCCAGGGTAAAAAGCTGAATTTGTCATTGGGGTTTTCGCATCCGGTAGAGTATGAAGTACCAGACGGCATCAATATCGAAACACCGAGCCAAACAGAGATCGTGGTTGCGGGTATTGATAAACAGAAGGTTGGGCAAGTGGCTGCGAATATTCGCGCTTATCGCCCGCCGGAGCCATACAAGGGCAAGGGTGTTCGTTATACGGATGAGCATGTTGTTCGTAAAGAAGCCAAGAAGAAGTAGGAGCGCATCGAAATGAATAAAAGACAAAGTCGTTTACGTCGTGCCCTGCGTACGCGTTCCAAAATTCGCGAATTGGGTGCGCACCGTCTCTGCGTGCACCGTACCGCACAGCACACTTATGCGCAGGTGATTTCGCCGGATGGTGACAAGGTTGTGGCCAGTGCCTCAACACTGGAAACCGATGTGAAATCGGCTCTTAAGCATACGGGCAACGTTGAGGCTGCGGTCAAAATTGGACAACTTATTGCAGAGCGTGCAAAGGCGTCCGGTGTTGATCAGGTGGCGTTCGATCGTTCGGGTTTCAAATATCATGGCCGTGTGAAAGCGCTTGCCGATGCCGCTCGTGAAAGCGGTCTGACTATCTAGAAACAGGAAATAAGGTATCTGGCATGGCTAAATTTGATGCACAAGCTAACAGCGATGGTTTGATTGAAAAACTGGTTAATATCAATCGCGTAGCGAAAGTGGTGAAGGGTGGTCGCATTTTTGGTTTTACTGCGTTGACAGTAGTGGGCGATGGTGAAGGCAAGATTGGTTTTGGTCGTGGCAAGGCGCGTGAAGTGCCGGTTGCTGTGCAAAAGGCCATGGAGGATGCACGCAAAAATATGCGTAAAGTGAATCTTAAGGGAGGCACTTTGCAGTATCCGCTCATTGGTAATCATGGCGCGGCCAGGGTTGTCATGCTTCCAGCCTCTGAAGGTACCGGGATTATTGCCGGTGGCCCGATGCGTGCTGTGTTTGAGGCCGTGGGTGTGCGTGATGTGCTGGCAAAATGTATCGGCTCAAATAATCCGATCAATGTTGTGCGAGCAACGTTCAAGGGCTTGAGTGAAATGACAACACCGGAAGCTGTTGCAGCCAAGCGCGGTAAAAGTGTTGAAGAGATTTCGGGGTAAGTCATGGCTAATCACGTCAAAATTACATTAACCAAAAGTGTTATCGGTCGGCTGCCCGCACACAAGGCTTGTGTGGCTGGTTTGGGCTTGCGCCGCGTGCATCAGACGGTTTCCGTTGAGGACACGCCGTGTAATCGGGGAATGATTAGTGCTGTGTCTTATATGCTGAAGGTTGAGGAAGCATAAAATGTATTTAAATACGCTTAAGCCTGCGGATGGCTCGAAGAAAAATGCCAAACGTGTTGGTCGTGGCATTGGTTCAGGCCTGGGTAAAACAGGTGGTCGTGGTCACAAGGGCCAAAAATCACGTTCTGGCGGGTTTACCAAAGTAGGCTTTGAAGGTGGGCAAATGCCTTTGCAGCGCCGCTTGCCTAAAGTAGGTTTTACATCACGTACGGCACGCTATGTTGCTGAGATTCGATTGCACGAGCTGGCGATGGTTGAAGGTGACGTGGTGGATCTGCTTGCGCTGAAAACAGCGAACATCGTTGGTCAGCAGATTAAACGTGCAAAAGTCATTCTTTCGGGTGAAATATCCAAAGCCGTTACGGTAAGTGGCCTGGGCGTTACCAAAGGTGCGCGCGCGGCGATTGAAGCCGCTGGTGGAAAGGTCGAGGACTAAAAACTGGTGTCAGCAACAAGCTCTTCAATGCTCGGTGCAATGGGTTCGGGTAAATTATCCGAACTTAAACAGCGTTTGCTGTTTGTGGTCATGGCGATGGTGGTTTTCCGCATCGGCACATTTATACCTGTTCCAGGGATTGATCCTGCTGCGTTAGCCGTGTTGTTTGAACAACAAAAAGGCACCATTCTTGACATGTTTAACATGTTCTCCGGTGGTGCTCTTGGTCGTTTGTCTTTGTTTGCCCTGGGTGTTATGCCTTATATCTCTGCTTCTATCATTATGCAGTTATTGACTGCGGTGGTGCCCAAACTGGAGCAGATGAAAAAAGAAGGTGAGTCAGGGCGGCGTAAAATTACCCAGTACACACGCTATGGCACATTGGGCCTGGCGCTTTTCCAGTCTATTGGTATTGCGTTTGCGTTACAGGGGCAAACGGCGGGTGCGATGGCTCTGGTGCCTGCACCTGGCCCCGGATTTGTATTTACAGCAGTGGTGAGTTTGGTCACCGGTACCATGTTTTTGATGTGGTTGGGTGAACAGGTTACTGAGCGTGGTATTGGTAATGGTATTTCGCTAATCATTTTTGCTGGTATTGTTGCCGGATTACCGTCAGCGATTGGCGGTACTTTGGAACTGGCACGCATTGGTGAAATAAGTGCATTTCTGGTGCTGATATTACTGGTACTTGCTATTGGTGTAACCGGTTTTGTGGTTTTTGTGGAACGCGGTCAACGGCGTATCACGGTTAACTACGCTAAACGTCAGCAGGGGCGCAAGGTGTATGCGGCGCAAAAAAGCCATCTACCATTGAAGGTAAATATGGCGGGTGTGATTCCGCCGATTTTTGCCTCGAGTATTATTTTGTTTCCGGCGACGTTGGCCAGCTGGTTCGGTCAGACGGAAGGTATGGGCTGGTTGAAAGATATTGCGGGTACATTATCGCCTGGGCAACCTGTGTATGTGATTATGTACGCAGTGGCGATCATTTTCTTTTGCTTTTTTTATACAGCACTACAGTTTAATCCAAAAGATACTGCTGATAATCTGAAGCGCTCTGGTGCATTTATTCCTGGGATTCGTCCTGGGCAGAATACGGCGAAGTATATCGATGGCGTCATGTCGCGGTTAACACTTATTGGCGCGATGTACATAACCGCTGTGTGTTTGTTGCCAGAATTTATGATTGTGTACTGGAATGTCCCCTTTTATTTTGGAGGCACATCCTTGCTGATTATCGTGATAGTGGTGATGGATTTTATTTCCCAGATTCAGGCACACTTGATGTCGCACCAGTATGAAGGCTTGATGAAGAAAGCCAGTTTGAAAGGTTATGGTCGCAGCGGTATTTAGTTTGCTGTGAATGAGTCAATCGGGTAAAGCCCGGGCCCGGAAGTGGCCGTTAGCTGTTTGGAGACAGACCATGAAAGTACGTGCTTCGGTTAAGAAAATTTGCAACAAATGCAAGATTGTGCGCCGCAAGGGCGTGGTTCGCGTGATCTGCGTAGACCCCCGCCATAAACAGCGCCAAGGTTAATATTTACTGTAATGATTTAGTTTGTTTTTCGTTTGCCCGCTTACTGTGTCTAAAGTGCTCATTTACACTTGTAACTCTGTATTTTTGAACAAACTCAAAGGCAAGCTGAATCATTACGTACTCGCGTCTGTCTTTGCGCTTGCTGACAGATAGAAAACTGATTACAATAGCCGGCTTTCTGCGGCGTTATTTTGGAGATTGTTTGTTGTTTGAATGGCTCGTATTGCGGGTATTAATATTCCAGCGCACAAGCACACGGTGATTGGGCTGAGGGCGATTTTTGGTATTGGGCCGACGCGCGCAAAGCAGGTCTGTGCGGCTTCGGGTGTGAAAGAGGATGCCAAAATCAAGGATCTGACTGAACAAGAACTTGATTTGTTACGTGCTGAAGTGGGCAAGTTTGACGTTGAGGGTGATCTTCGACGTGAGGTTTCCATGAACATCAAACGGCTGATGGATTTGGGTTGTTATCGCGGAATTCGTCATCGTCGGGGTCTGCCATTACGCGGCCAGCGCACACGAACCAATGCCCGTACGCGTAAAGGCCCTCGTCGCATGGTGCGTAACTAGGCGCGACCAACATTGCACGCATACTGTGCAGTTTTATTTTTTCATTAATGCAGTTTGATTAACACAGGTTATCCGAATGGCAAGTCCTCGCACTCGCAAGAAAGTTAAAAAGAATGTGGTTGACGGTATTGCACATGTGCATGCGACCTTCAATAACACCATCGTTACGGTTACTGATCGTCAGGGCAATGCGTTGGCCTGGGCGACTGCGGGTGGTTCAGGTTTCCGTGGGTCACGTAAAAGCACACCATTTGCGGCGCAAGTTGCAGCTGAACGTGTTGCGGTCGTGGTCAAGGAAATGGGTATGAAAAATCTTGATGTGTGTGTGAAGGGTCCTGGTCCGGGTCGTGAGTCTGCAATTCGTGCGCTCAACGCAAACGGTTTTAACATCACCAGTATTACGGATGTTACGCCGATTCCGCATAATGGCTGTCGTCCGCCGAAACGCCGTCGCGTTTAAGTTTGGAGCATTAAAGAATGGCTAGATATGTAGGTCCAAAGTGTCGTCAATGTCGTCGTGAAGGCGAAAAACTCTTTCTGAAAGGCGAAAAATGCTACGGCAGTAAATGCGCGATGGAAAATCGGGCTTTCCCTCCGGGACAGCACGGCCAGCGTCGTACCCGTACTTCTGATTATGCAACGCAGTTGCGTGAGAAGCAGAAGATGCGTCGTACCTACGGCATTCTGGAAAACCAGTTTCGTCTTTATTACAAATCAGCTGATAGCAGCAAAGGCGCTACTGGTGAAAACCTGTTGCAGGCGCTGGAGTCGCGCCTGGACAATGTGGTGTACCGCATGGGTTTTGCCGCATCACGCAGCGAAGCGCGTCAGCTGGTACGTCACAAGGCAATCAGTGTGAACGGCGTGACAGTAACCATTCCTTCTTATCAGGTTAATCCTGCGGATGAAGTTGCTGTGCGTGAAGGGAGCCGCAATCAATTGCGCATTCAGTCTGCACTGGATATGGCGGGTCAGCGTGGTTTTGCAGAATGGATTGAGGTTGATGCCAAAAAATTCACCGGTGTGTTCAAATCACGTCCGGAACGTACTGAATTGTCATCTGACATTAATGAGCATTTGATTGTTGAATTGTATTCCAAGTAATTGATTGGTAGACGAGCCAGGAAACATAAATCAGCCGTGCTGGTGGCGTTGTTTGTAAAAATGATTTGCAATAAACGATTTGTAAAGACAATGTGCCAGATGGCCAGAGAGGAAAATCCATGCAGGGTTTAGTGTCTGAATTTTTGAAGCCGAGTATTGTTAACGTTCAGGTTTATACCGACCGTCATGCCAAAGTGACGCTGGAACCTTTGGAACGTGGTTTTGGCCATACGCTGGGTAATGCCTTGCGCCGTATTTTATTGTCTTCAATTTCCGGTTGCGCCGTTGTCGAAGCTGAAATTGAAGGTGTGCTGCATGAATACAGCACGATTGAAGGTGTACAGGAAGATGTGATTGACATCCTGCTTAATCTCAAGGGATTGTCGTTCCGTATGCATACGCGCAAGGAAGCCGTGCTAACCCTGGAAAAGTCCGGTGAAGGCCCGATAACAGCAGCAGATATTACACTGGATCATGATGTTGAACTGGTGAACCCGGATCATGTTATTGCGCACCTGACCAAGAGTGGTTCATTGAAAATGACCCTGAAGGTCAGCACGGGGCGTGGTTATGAAGCGTCAACGACTCGTGACAACGAAGATGAAGGCCGTGTCATTGGTCGTCTGCGGCTGGATGCCTCTTTCAGTCCAATCGAACGTGTTGCCTACACGGTAGAGCGCGCGCGTGTTGAACAGCGTACTGATCTCGACAAATTAATCATTGAGCTGGAAACTGACGGCTCTCTTAATCCGGAAGAGGT
This sequence comes from Gammaproteobacteria bacterium, assembly GCA_013151355.1. Taxonomy (GTDB): domain Bacteria; phylum Pseudomonadota; class Gammaproteobacteria; order SZUA-152; family SZUA-152; genus SZUA-152. The sequence goes on along the minus strand of JAADIL010000209.1, from coordinate 12,349 downwards.
GGTGCGTTCTGCTGCAACCATTCTTCAGGATCAGCTATCCACCTTTGTTGATTTGCAAAGTCGGGAAGAAGATACTGCCAAGTCTGCCGAACCTGAAGTAGACCCGGTACTGTTGCGTCCGGTTGATGACCTCGAACTCACTGTGCGTTCAGCCAACTGCCTGAAGGCCGAACAAATTTATTACATCGGTGATCTGATTCAGTGTACTGAAGTCGAACTGCTGAAAACCCCGAATCTGGGCAAAAAATCGCTCACGGAAATCAAGAGTGTATTGGCAACCAAAGGCCTGTCTTTGGGCATGCGTTTGGAAAATTGGCCGCCTGCCAGTCTGAAAGAACAGCGCGAGCTTGCGTAAGTACGCATGTTGCCGGGTTTTGGCAGAACTTTTTACCAGAGCTTTTTACCAGAACTACGGCTTGTTAAATTTCGTATCAAGAAATAGAGTTTAAAGGAACATTCCATGCGTCATCGTCAATCAGGTCGTCAATTAAACCGGAATAGTAGCCACCGCAAGGCGATGTTCCGTAATATGGCCTCATCACTGTTTGAGCATGAAGTGATCAGGACCACTGTGCCCAAGGCGAAGGAATTGCGTCGTGTGGTTGAGCCGTTGATTACTCGTGCAAAGTCGGACTCGGTTGCAAATCGTCGTATTGTGTTTAATCGTATTCGTAATCGCGATATGGTGAGTAAATTGTTTGTTGAACTGGGTCCGCGTTATCAGTCGCGTCCTGGTGGTTACTTGCGCATCCTCAAGTGTGGTTTCCGTCCAGGGGACAATGCGCCTATGGCTATTGTGGAGCTGGTGGACCGTCCTGAACAGGTTGTTGATGAAGCGGAAGGTACCGGCGACGAGGTTGCAACAACGACTTGAAGGTCAAGTTTGTTTTATTATATGACACCTTTAAAAACCGGGCTATACGCCCGGTTTTTTTGTGTCTGAAGTTTATTCTGCTGTTTATGTGATGAATGGGCAGGTGAATATTTTCAGGGAAACTGGCTGTACTCAGGGTCTGTTGACGTTTCATTTTTATCACTGCTGGAGGCGCTTTTTCCGTCACGGCAGAAGGAGTCCGTTTGGTCGTTCCAAACAAACGACTGATAACGCCGTTAGCCGGAAAAAGCGTCTCGGCCCTGCGGGTTGCACCTGAAAAATCGTCACTCAGCGTTACTCTTTGCTTGTCTGGAATAATCAAACTACGCACCTCGCGCCTTGATTGGCGCTTTTTCAGGGGTGCAACAGTGACAAAAATGAAACGGCAACAGACCCTATGCCCTGATAGAAAATTTTGATAAAAAAAAGGCCAGATTGCTCGTTAATAGTATTAGACTTGGCTGATACACTTTTGGGGTCAGCGTTTTTGGGTGAAGCAGTATCGTGGCTTCATTACCGAATGTACAAGAGGGCGACGCATGATATTCGATGGTTTTATCGAAGCGGAAACGGTTTTTTTGTGGGCTATCTTTGCTCTTGCTCTGTTGCTGGGTGCTGCGGCGAATAAAACCAATTTTTGTACCATGGGGGCCGTTTCTGACTGGGTTAATATGGGTGATCTGGGGCGGATTCGAGCCTGGCTGCTGGCTATTGCGGTCGCCATGCTGGGTGTTGTGATTCTCGAAACCATGGGTCTGGTTAATGCGGATGCCGCTTTTCCCCCTTACCGTAGTTCACAACTTGTTTGGGCTGAAAATCTGCTGGGTGGTCTTTTGTTTGGTGTTGGTATGACTCTGGCCAGTGGTTGTGGTAACAAGACACTGATTCGCATCGGTGGGGGCAATGTTAAGTCGGTTGTGGTGCTGGTGGTGATTGCTGTGATCGCCTATTACATGATGAACCCCTTTCCGGATTCAGACCAGACCCTGTTCGGCCTGTTTTTTTATGACTGGATTCGTCCACTGGCTATCGACACTGGCGAGGCCCAGGACTTTGGCAGCCTGCTCAATTCCGATAATGCATTGATGACCCGCCTGGTGATTGGCATCGTGCTGGTACTGGCGATCCTGATATTTGTGTTTAAATCGGCAGACTTCCGTAGCAGTCGCGACAATATCCTGGGAGGCATTATTGTTGGCCTCGTGGTACTGGGTGGCTGGTACGTGAGCAGCAATGTGAAAATCAACGTGGATGATGAGCTGTACAGCCTGACGGACTATTACGGTGAATGGGACATGCTGGCTGATTCCGAGGAGGGTAAACCGGCCCTGGGGCGCCCCCTGAGTCCGCAGTCGTTTACCTTTATTAATCCTATGGGGCAAACCTTTGGTTATGTCGGTAGTGGTCTGAATCGCTCCATGCTCACCTTCGGTATTATGGCTTTATTGGGGGTGATTACAGGTTCATTTCTGTGGGCGCTGCTCAGCAAAAATCTGCGTTTTGAGTGGTTTGTTTCGTTCAAGGATTTTGTCACGCATATCATGGGTGCTGTGCTTATGGGTTTTGGTGGTGTGCTGGCTCTGGGCTGCACTATCGGGCAAGGCATTACCGGTATTGCCACTCTGGCGACGGGTTCATTTCTGGCGCTGATCGCCATCGTGTTTGGCTGCGCCATTACCATGAAAGTGCAATATTACAAGCTGGTGTACGAAGAAGAAGCCTCTTTTCTGAAGGCTCTGGTGGCAAGTTTGGCTGACATGAAATTGCTGCCAAACAGTTTACGCAAACTCGATGCTGTATAGAAAGCTACCCGGAAGCACATTGGAAGGCTATGTTGTCGTGGCACTGACAAGTGGCGTGTTATAAACGCAGAGGCCGCAAAGACGCAAAGGACGTAGAGAAAAACACTAAAAACTTCCTGATTCCTGATTACCCACAACTCTCAGCCAATTTTAGCAGCCTGTTTGGTATTGGTGGGGTTCGCAACGCAACATATACAAACCGTGGCAGCATATCTTCAAGTTGAAACCGGCGATTAAACTGCTTTCTGCGCCATATTCACCAAATAGCTCCAACAAACCATAGCCGGGTTGAAACTGAACTTGATTCTTACTCATTGTTCTGCCTACCTTTTTTCTATTTTCTTAAATTATAGTCTGTGATCGGAGAGTAGCTGAGAGTTGTGGGTAATCAGGAAAAACTTTGCGTTCTCGGCAAACCGGGAAGTTATTACGTGCCACCCTCTGGTTGCAGTAGTGACAAGTTGCGCTGTGTTGTCTGCAAATATTTGTTGAATAACTATTTGTTGAAGAATGCAATGCTTTATCTTGTTATTCCCCGTCATTTCTGTATGATTTGCATTCCTTCTTTTTTCGGGCCGTTAGCTCAGTTGGTAGAGCACCGGACTTTTAATCCGATGGTCCCGCGTTCGAGTCGCGGACGGCCCACCATTTTTTAGTCATCGTTTGTCACCGGGGCGTATTGCGGTGACACTCATGTAATCGTTTATCTTTCCTGTACCGAGTTAGCGCCATGTCCGAGTTCCTGCAAGAAGTTCAGCGACGTCGGGCTTTTGCGATTATTTCTCACCCCGATGCAGGGAAAACCACGCTAACCGAAAAGTTGCTGTTGTTCGGCAGCGCCATTCAGTTGGCCGGTACTGTCAAGGGCCGCAAGGCTGCGCGCCACGCTACGTCCGACTGGATGGCGCTGGAACAGCAGCGTGGTATTTCCATTACCACCTCTATCATGCAGTTTCCTTACCGGGACAAAATTATTAACCTGCTGGATACCCCCGGCCATGAGGATTTCTCGGAAGACACCTATCGCACGTTGACGGCGGCAGATTCCGCCTTGATGGTCATCGATTGCGCCAAGGGTGTTGAGCAGCGCACGGTTAAATTGATGGAAGTCTGTCGTTTGCGCGATACACCGATTATCAGTTTTATCAACAAACTGGATCGTGAAGGTCGTGATCCGCTGGAGCTGCTGGACGAAGTAGAAGAAGTGCTGAAAATTCGGTGTGCACCCATGACCTGGCCTATTGGTATGGGTAAACGTTTTAAGGGTGTGTACGACCTGTATAGCGATAATATTCACCTGTTCAGCGCCACTCACGGCGGTAAAATACAGGAAGGTGAGGTTATCGACGGGTTGGACAATCCTCGTCTGGACGAATTGTTTGGCATCATGATGGATGAATTTCGTGAAGAAGTGGAGCTGGTGCGTGGTGCCAGTCATGAGTTTGTTCTCGATGATTTTCTGGCAGGCAAACTTACCCCGGTATATTTCGGTTCCGCCATCAACAATTTTGGTGTGCGGGAGTTGCTGGATGCGTTGGTGAACTTTGCTCCGCCACCGCCTTCGCGTTTAACCCGGACCCGGGAAGTGAAACCGAACGAAACAAAATTTTCCGGTTTTGTGTTTAAAATCCAGGCGAATATGGATCCCAAACACCGTGATCGCATTGCCTTTTTGCGTATTTGTTCCGGCACCTACAGCAAGGGCATGAAAGTTAAACATGTGCGTATCGGCCGTGACGTGAAAATTCCCACGGCCATCACTTTCATGGCTTCTGATCGAGAACATGTGGAAGATGCTTATTCCGGCGACATCATCGGTTTGCACAACCACGGCAGCATTCAGATCGGCGACACCTTCACGCAAGGTGAGGAGTTGAAGTTTATTGGTATTCCGCATTTTGCACCGGAATTGTTTCGACGCGCGCGTCTGCTGGACCCGCTGCGCATGAAGGCACTACAAAAGGGGCTGCAAGAATTATGCGAAGAGGGTGCATCACAATTGTTTCGACCCATGAAAAACAACGACCTTATCGTCGGTGCTGTGGGTGTGTTGCAATTTGATGTGGTTGCTCATCGTTTGCAACACGAATACAACGTTGAATGTCGCTTCGAAAATGTCAACGTGGCCACAGCGCGATGGGTGGAGTGTGGTGATGAAAAAATGCTGGATGATTTCAAGCGCAAGGCGAGTGACAATTTAGCGTTAGACGGTGATGGTAATTTGACCTATATAGCGCCGACCCGAATTAACCTTGAGTTGATTAAAGAGCGTTGGCCGGAGATTGAGTTTCATGCGACGCGGGAACATTGAGAATAATACCTGAATCCTGCAAGTGTTTGCACTCACAGGGCGCAAGCTCCTGGTGCTCAGTCCCGGTGAGAACAAAAAAATCACGTTGATGTGTGCGAATACTTGCGCCGGATTATATCACTTGCCTCGCACCCAGCGTACGTATGCCACACTATCCGCTTTCTCCGACACGGCCTCGCCATGCAAAAAATGCACTTGCCAAAAATGGCCATCGCGATTGACGAAGCGGGTCGCCGTCCAATAGACAGCCGCAGCTGTGGCAGGGAATACTTTGTTATTGATCGCCGGGCCTGAGCAACGTAACTCGACCAGCGAGTTGAGTTCGCGGAGATCGGGCAGTCGCCAGCCGTCCTCTGCGACCAGCGCGGCGATAGCATATGGCAGAGCGCGGGCCTCACCCTGGCAGGTGTTGTCTTTCCAGTGTTGACCCAGGCTACAGCGTGACCATTGCAGGCCGGTTTGCTGGTCGGTGATTGTGCCGTCCTGGTTATCGTGAAAACGTTGAGCGGGTGATGTGGTGGGTATTTTACCGTTGCAGTTTTGCGCCATGGCAGGGAGGCTGTTTACGCCAGCGATGAAACCTGAAAACATGATGAAAAAACAACGAAATACTGTCATTCGAAACAACGTCATTGTTGTGCCCGTCCGGTTTGTTGACCGCTACTGACCAATCGTACATGCACCCGATTGCTTTTGAAATAGGCGTAATCAAAGCCAAAAGAAAAACCGATGCCCCAGGCCTCCAGCGGTTCGCTCGCATTTGTGTCAGCGGACCAGTAAAATTGTGCGATGGTATTGGGGAAGGCCTGTGTGTCGGTGGTGGGGCCGGGAGAAGGAATGCTGTAGTCCACCAGGCTGCGCAGTTCTTCGCGACGTGGCAGGCGCCAGTCGTGAGCATTGCAAAGCCCTTCGCTGTTCACTGCTCGTACAAAGCGATGGGTATCGCAGGTATTTTTTTGGGCACCTTCGCGACATTGTTTGCCACCTGGTTCTCCCGCCAGGCCACCATTGCGTGTGTGGTTGGGGTCGAACCAGTTAAAGGTGTTGTTGAGGTAATGTAGCCCCGCAGTTTTGGACTTTCCCTCCCAGATCAGCCCCGTGCTTTGGTCGAGCACGCAAGGCCATTCCTGCAATTGCCTGCGTTTATCCGCCGACAAGGGTTTGCCGTCATGGTCCAGCGGAACAAACCGGGGTTCTTCGGCGTTTACCGCCCCGTGGAGCAGGATGGTGATCATTATGAGAGAATTGTGCAGTAGTTTGTGTCGCATAATGGCAGCGTCGCATTGTACCTTGTTCGTTGGTCTTGTTGTATTTGTTGGCGATAAGTCCCGACAGACTGGTGATTGCGGCCAAATACTGGTAATTTGTGACGCCGTCTGTTCGAGTGGCGCAAGAAAGTGCATTAAATTCAAAGATAAGGCTTGTTAAGAGAAAGCAATTTCTAAAGCAGGTGGTTTGCAACAAGTTTGTGGTGGAAATGCGGGAAACGTTGTGAGCCCACCTGATCTGGCGGGAACTCTGGCCAGCAAGTAATACAAGGGTAGTAAAACAGCATGACAGATGGACAAGGCAATGGCTGATTGGGGAACACCCTTTCGCGCGAATATGGGCGCCAGTCTCATGACACGGTTGGCAGCCGTGAGCACGGATAAACGCCTGCCTTTACTGGTGGTGTTGTTGCTTGTTGTATTGCTGGCGCAAAGTCTTGCGCAACTGACCTGGCAGGTATTGCCCGGTCAGCCGCCGGAGCCGCTATTAATACCGGGTGCGTCGCTCCAGGCCAGCGCAAAGGTTGGACAGCCACAGGCTTCCGATATCAACCGTATTGACCAGTGGCACCTGTTTGGTGAAATTCGGAAAGTCGCAACAACGCCCGTGCTCCAGACGACCGAGGCACCGGATACCCGGCTGAATCTGAAGTTGAGCGGTGTGCTGGCGTCCTCTGACTCCGTTGCCGCACGCGCCATTATTGCCGATGGCAAGGGTGCGGAAGAGGCTTATGCAGTAGATCAAAAATTGCCTGGTAATGCAGTGTTGCGCGAAATTTATACAGATCGAGTGATTCTTGAATACCGTGGTCGACTTGAGACCCTGCGTTTGCCTAAAGATGAGGTTGTCGGTGGGGCATCGCGCACGGCGGCGCGGAAAACTGCACAGGGGCGTGGTCGTGTCACGAAACAGGCAGGTACTGCCGAAAATGCTGCCTTGTTGCGTCAATATCGTGATGCACTGATGAATGAGCCGCAGATGTTAATGAATCTGGTGAATGCCTCGCCGGTGACTGACAAGGCTACGGGCAAACTCAAGGGTTATCGTATTCGCCCCGGCAAGGACCGAAAACTGCTGGGACGCTTCGGATTGAAAAGTGGTGATGTGGTGACGGGTGTGAATGGTGTGGCGTTGAATAATCCCATCAAGGCGCTGGAAATTATGCGTGACTTGTCCACGGCAAACTCGGTGACGCTGGATGTGGAGCGCAACGGAGTAATGGAATCTTTTGCCTTTCAGGTGGAGTGACGTGAGAGAATTAATAACAGAACAGGCCGCACTGGGCCGGAACACAATGGCCAGGAAACACAATGGCCGGGGAACAGGATGAAGATTGAGCGAGTACAAACGGAATCACCGCTGCGAAAGTCAGGCTATGTATGGCTAATGGTTGGGTTGTTGTGGTTGTCGCCCGGTTTTGCTGCTGAAACCACCACGCTGAATTTCAAGGGAGCCGATATTCGTGCAGTGATCAGTTCCATTGCTGAAGTCACCGGTAAAAATTTCATTGTTGATCCTCGTGTCAAAGGCAAGGTGACGCTGATTTCCAATCGTGCCATGGGCAAGGGTGAAGTCTACAAGGTTTTTTTGTCCATTCTGGAAGTGCACGGTTACACCGCTGTTCCCAGCGGCAACGCAATCAAGATTGTGCCGGATGCCGATGCCAAGCACAGCGCCATGCCGTTTGCCCCGCCAGGTCGCCCGGGCAAGGGTGATGAGGCTGTGACCCGGGTTATCGAAATTGAACATGTTACAGCGGCTCAATTAGTGCCTATTCTGCGTCCTCTGGTGCCGCCGCAGGGCCATCTCGCAGCTTACCCGCAAAGCAACGTGCTGATTATTTCTGATCGTGCGGCCAACATTTCGCGACTGGTGAAAATCATCAAACGCATCGATCAACCGACCAGTGGTGAAATCGAAATTGTGCCACTGGAAAACGCTGTGGCCTTGGATCTGGTGCGAGTACTCACCAGCCTGCAACAGCAAGCCGGTAAAAAGAATCCCAAGGCCCGTAAACCCATGTTGGTAGCGGATGAGCGCACCAACAGCATTTTGATTGGCGGCGAACGCGCAGAACGTTTGCAATTGCGTGCCATTATTTCACATCTGGATACGCCTTCCGAAGTGATGGGCGATACGCATGTTATTTATTTGCGTTATGCCAAAGCCAAAGACCTGGTGCCGGTGCTTACGGGGGTGGGCAAAACCAAAAACACCAAGGGTAAAAACACCAAGGCAGCAACCTCTGCGTCATCCCGCCAGCCTTTTGATATCCAGGCTGATGAGAGTACCAATGCGCTGGTTATTACTGCCGCACCCACGGTGTTTCGTTCACTGAAATCCGTGATTGCTCAGCTGGACGTACGCCGTGCACAGGTAATGGTAGAGGCGATTATTGCCGAGGTATCTTCAGACCGGGCGGCGGAGCTGGGTGTGCAGTGGCTGTTTGATGGCAGTGGCGGTGACAATCCGGTGGGTGCGGTCAACTTCGGTAGCGGTAGCAGCAGTATTTCCGGACTCGCACAGGGCGCTGCAAGTGCAGCCGCATCCGGTGCGGGCGGTACGGCTGCGGCACTGTCAGCCATTGGTTCCGGTGTGACTATCGGCCTGGGTCAGTTCAACAGCGGTACCTTTAACTTTGCCGGGCTGATCCGCGCACTGGAAGGTGATGGCACCACCAACGTGTTGTCCACGCCCAATCTGGTGACCATGGATAATGAAGAGGCGGAAATTTTTGTTGGCCAGGAATTATCGATTCCCACCGGCGCATTTGCCAATACTGGCGGGGCAAGTTCTTCAGTGAATCCCTTCACTACCTTTGAGCGTAAACAGATTGGTATTCGTTTGAAGGTTAAACCACAAATCAATGAGGGCGATGCCATTCGTCTGGATATCGAGCAAACTGTCGATGGTGTTGCCGGTGGTGCGGCTGGCGCAGGCGACATTGTGACCAGTGAGCGCTCGATTAAAACCAGCGTATTGGTGGATGATGGCAAAATGTTGGTGCTGGGCGGTTTGATTAAAGACGATCTGGTGGAAACCGAGCAAAAAGTACCATTGTTGGGAGATATTCCGTTGCTGGGGGCTTTATTCCGTTATTCCTCGGTAAAAAAAGTGAAAACCAATCTGATGGTGTTTTTGCGTCCCACCATTCTGCGCACCAAAGAAGACAGTTTTAAACTGACGCGCAGTAAATACAATTTTATTCGTTCCAGACAACTGCAATTGAATGAAGACGGTGTGAGTTTGTTATCGGATGAGTCACATCCGATAATGCCCGAGACTGAAGAATTTCTGAAATTGCCAGCACCCTTTATTACTCGTCCACAGCAACAAAAACCATCTGAAAACCAGCAACAGGATCAGCGCGCGCCTGCGAAACAGGACTCCATGTCTATATTTTCTGACTGGGAAGATGAGGAGGGCGAGTTTTAAAAGCTCTGCCTGTTAATACCACTCATGAATAGCGTCGTCGATATTGCACATAACAACACAGCCGAAGCTGTGTTGAGTGACAGTGCACCCCCTGTTGCCCCGGCCATTCCTGCGCTTCCCTTCATCTTTGCCAAGCGCAATGGTGTGCTGGTGAGCGAAAAAACCCCCGAACATGTTGTCGTGCTGATGCGCCCCGGTGTGAACAGTACGACGCTGGCCGAAGTGCGCCGCTTCCTGTCACGCCCTGTACATTTTGAACGCATCGATGCCGACGAATTTGATGCGCGCCTGCAAAAGGCCTACGAGCAACACTCGGGTGAAGCCATGCAAATGATGGACGACCTCGATGACGAGGCCGATCTGTTTGCTGTTGCACAAGCCCTGCCCGAACCGGAAGACTTGCTGGAAAGCGAAGACGATGCGCCGATTATTCGTCTGATCAATGCACTGCTTACCCAGGCCATCAAGGAAGATGCCTCGGATATCCACATCGAACCTTACGAAACACGACTGGTGGTGCGTTTCCGGGTTGACGGCATGCTGCGTGAGGTATTGACACCACGCCGTGTGTTAGCGCCTCTGTTGGTCTCACGTATTAAAGTGATGGCGAAACTGGACATTGCCGAAAAACGCCTGCCACAGGACGGACGTATTGGCTTGCGTGTTGCCGGGCGTGCGGTGGACGTGCGCGTCTCCACCATCCCCACCGGACAGGGCGAGCGCGTGGTGATGCGCTTGCTCGACAAGCAGGCCGGGCGTCTGGATCTGTCCCACCTGGGCATGGACAAACAGACCCGCCAGAATATGGACAAGATCATCCATAAACCGCATGGCATCATTCTGGTGACCGGCCCCACTGGCTCGGGTAAAACCACGACGCTTTATGCCGTATTAACACAGCTCAACGATAACAAACGCAACATCATGACCGTCGAAGACCCGGTGGAATACGACCTCGACGGCATCAGCCAGACCAACGTGAATGTAAAAGTTGATATGAGCTTTGCTCGTGGCCTGCGTGCAATTTTACGTCAAGACCCGGACGTGGTGATGGTGGGTGAAATTCGTGATCTGGAAACAGCGGAAATCGCCGTGCAGTCATCACTCACTGGTCACCTGGTGTTATCCACCCTGCACACCAACAGCGCCGTGGGTGCTGTTACCCGGTTACGTGATATGGGTGTAGAACCTTTCCTGTTGTCATCGACCTTGCTGGGTGTACTGGCGCAACGTCTGGTGCGTTTGTTGTGTAAAGAATGCAGGCAACCGTATACCGTTAACGACGTTGATTGTGAGCGCTTTGCTCTCGATGCCGTTAATCCACCCACTTTTTATAAAGCCGAAGGCTGCAAGCATTGTAACTTTCAGGGTTACGCCGGTCGTACCGGTATTTATGAGCTGGTGGAAATCGATGACCACTTGCGCAGCATGATCCACGACGGCACCAGTGAACACGAAATTGAACGTTATGCGCGACAGCAATCTTCTGGCATTCGGCATGATGGCTTGCGCCGTGTGCTGGACGGAGATACCAGTGTCGAAGAAGTGCTGCGTGTCACGAGGGAAGATTAGGAACGGGTTACCAGGGTTACTGGCAACCAGATACCTGACACTCGATTATGAGCGCATTTGAATACACCGCACTGGATGAACGTGGCCGCGAAAAAAGCGGTGTACTGGAAGGCGATGCCGCACGGCAAATTCGTCAGCAGCTGCGTGAGCAAGGGCTTACACCTTTATCCGTCGAAGTCGTGCAACAGCGCGAAGCCCGCAGCAAACGTTCCCTGTTTCAGCGCGGCATCAGCTCCACTGATCTTGCACTGATTACCCGCCAATGGGCGACCCTGGTACGCTCCGGCATGCCCATTGATGAAACCCTTTCCACCGTTTCCAAACAAACCGAAAAAGCACGTCTCAAAAGTATGATGGCAGCGGTGCGCTCGCGGGTTTTGGAAGGCCATGCCCTGGCGGATGCGCTGGCTGATTTTCCCCACGTATTTTCGGACCTGTTTCGTTCCACGGTGGCGGCGGGTGAACAGTCCGGGCATCTGGAAATTGTGCTGGAACGTTTGGCGGATTACACCGAATCACGACAACAGCTGTCACAGAAAATGATGTTGGCACTGATCTATCCTGCTCTGCTGACCCTGGTGGCGATTGCAGTAGTCATTTTGCTGCTTGCGTATGTGGTGCCGCAGGTGGTGCAGGTGTTTGAAAACATAGGACAGGAATTACCCGCGTTGACCCGAGGCCTGATTGCCAGTAGTGAATTTGTGCAAAACTACGGCGCAGGTATTTTTTTCGTCTTGTTGATTGCTGGAGTAGCCTTTGCGTATTCACTGAAATCGCATGTCGTACGCTTTCGTTTTCATCAACTATTGCTGGTTATGCCGTTAATCGGACGTTTGGTGAAAGGTCTGGAAACCGCACGCTTTGCCCGCACATTCAGTATTTTGGTGGCCAGCGGGGTGCCCGTACTGGATGGTATGCGGATTTCCGCACAGGTAATGAACAACCTGCCCATGCGTGAAGCCGTGGATGCTGCTGCCAGACGAGTGCGTGAAGGATCGGGTATCCATTTGGCGTTAGAATCCTGTGGTTACTTCCCACCCATGACCGTGCATTTGATTGCCAGTGGTGAAGCCAGTGGCAACCTCG
>JAADIL010000051.1 GCA_013151355.1 Gammaproteobacteria bacterium | reverse complement strand
GAGCCTGGCTGGTTTATTTTCGCAATGGCAGTAGTTACATGGGTAACCAGGAATACGAATGGGTAATACGCCCGGTGCGCAAATAAAACTGATAACCTGCTCTTTCAGGTTTCTTTGGTTGTTTAACCAAAGCTCTAAAACACATCGCTCTTGATAAGCATAAAGTAGTAAGCACAAAGCACACTACTATGATGGTAGTAGTGATAGCCATTCTATCATGTTACGACCTGAACACAGGCTGAACACAGACTGAACAATGTGTTCAAACAAACTTCTGTAATTTAACGATTTGAATCAAACATTCATGCGTTAAATCTTTCACACATTTCACCCTTCCTCCAGCAATTTTACCTGACATTTACAAGCCCCTGTTTTTTCACAAAAAATACCTGTTTCACATTCGGCCTTTTTCACCGTGTCCTGCAAAAAAATTACACATGTTTGGCACAGTAAATGCTGACCTTAATTCAGAGAAAACTGAAAGAAGGCCTGTATAAAATGCAAAGTGCCTCGTTATATTCAATTGATCAGGGGAGAAAGTAATGAATACCCGGACCAGAGTCATGACGGTAACACCCATTTTTACCGCCGGTATTATCGTAGTCACACTGATCGCACCCACCATCGCTACCGCATCTATTCCACTGGACAAAGATGGCAAGGTAAAATTGTTTGGTGACGTGCGTTTGCGCATTGAAGCCGATGACAGAAAAAAACAGAGTGGAACAACCGACAACCGTGAACGCTGGCGCTACCGGGCACGTTTTGGTGTCTCTTTCAAGGCTAACGATAAATGGTCCGGCAGACTGCGCCTGGCAACAGGCAATGGCGTAAACTCACCCCACAATACTTTCTCTACAGCTTCTTCCCCGCCTTCCGGTACCAGCCTGGGTTTTGATCAGGCCTATATTGCATTCACCGGTGTAAAAAATCTCACTGTTATCGGCGGTAAAACAGGATTTAATTTCTGGCAACAGACCGAGGTATTCTGGGACAAGGATATTAATCCCGACGCTCTCGCTGTGATATACAAAACTGGTCCTTTGACCCTCAACGCAGCCTATGTTGTTGTTGCCGACGGTGGCTGGAACGATGACGTTACCGCCTTTACTTACCAGGCTGTCTACGCTGGAGGCAGTGGCGGCATGAAATACACGCTTGCCGCTGGTGGAGCCTCGCTGGACGCTCCCGCCGATATGGATGCAACCGATGATGGTATTGCTGATGGTTTGCATGCCGACAGCCACTGGATTGTCAGTGGCCAGTTGCGTACCGGCCCCTGGCAGCTTGGCGTCGATTATCTGCAAAGTAATGCTGATACGGAGGACACTGCGTATGTTGCCCAGATACGTTTCAGAGTGAATAGCGTGTTTGGCCTGCGTGCCTATTATTATTATGTGGAGACTTTTGCGACTCCGGGTGATGGTGTTTTCACCCAGGATAATTTCGGTTCCAATGAGCCTTCGGCAGACAATCTTAAAGGCCCCCGCCTGCAACTGGATTACAAGCTGGGCGCCAACAGTTCCATGGATGTGCGTTATTACGATGCGAAGCTCATCACCAAAGGTGTGGATACACAGGATGATCGTTCTCGTGCACAGATTAATTTCAACGTGAAATTCTGATCATCACACCCGGGGGCATAGGCACAGTATTCACAACCCATGCCCCTGGGTAATTTTTTAATCTCTTTTGTGGGTTTAATCTCTATGGGCTCAATTCCCCGCAGCTCGCCTGAGAGCGCCTGGTTTTGGTGAAACCCCTGGACACTGGCCTTCGCCGGTGTGACGTTAATACCCCGGACGTTAATACCTCGTCAGCTTGCTGCGGGGTCGTTTAATGTCCATTCCCAACTTGTTAGAGAATAGAGCCCAGCGTATACCCATCCATGATTGCCATGTAGCTACGACGGGCATTATGAATGACATATTTCAGTTTACAGTCATTCATAAAGGGGCAATCATGTCCTGCGGTATCAAAGCAGTCCACGTCATCCAGATTCATACCCGTCTGGCGAGCCACATCACCCAGATTGATCAGATCCGGTGCTCGCGCCAGACGAATACCACCATGCTTTCCGCGCACAGAACTGACGAAACCCGAGTGAACGAGGTTCTGAATGACTTTAACCAAATGATTTTTTGACATGTGATATTCATGAGCAATTTCATCCACTGTCACCAGCAATTCACCCTTACGGGCTAAATACAAAAGAGCTTTGAATGAATATTCGGTGAACAGGGTTACACGCACAATATCACCACCGACCACTCACTTCGGGCGAAAGGCTTTGATAACATCCGGGTCGGTCACCAGATACGGCCCGCCGATGAGATCAACACAGTACGGTACGGCAGAAAATACCGCCTGAAGGCATTGTGCAATGGCGACCGGTTTTCCCGGTAAATTGATAATCAGACTACTGCCACGTATCCCGGCAATCTGTCGCGAAAGAATGGCTGTGGGTACAAACTTGAGGGATATGGCACGCATTTGTTCACCGAAACCATCGAGAATTTTTGCGCACACGGCTTTTGTGGCCTCAGGTGTGACATCACGTAATGCCGGTCCGGTGCCACCTGTGGTCACCACCAGGCAAGTGCCCTGTTCATCACACAGCTCGCGCAACACCGCTTCTATCTCGTGGCGTTCATCTGACACCAGGCGGGTGACTGCCTGCCACTCCATCGCAAGTATCCTGTGTAACTCTGCCTCTATCGCTGGCCCGCTGATGTCCGCATATTCTCCATAACTAACACGGTCAGAAACAGTGACGATACCGATACGCACTTCTGCAAAGTCAGTCATTATACATGAAGGCTCTTGATAAACATTTTAGAAAAATGGGGTTATACCCCGCCGGGAGGGACACTCTGGGCTGTTGGCAAACTGCCTCGGTTGAACAGCGATTAATAGCCAAACTTCCTCAAAAGTGCATGTGGCGGTATTGGTACAACCCCATAAAAACTTGTAGCCTGAAAAGGGGGCTCGTCCCTGAGCAAGAGGATTCTTTTTCATCACTCTGTCAAGCTGTAAGGTTCCGTGGTACGAAGGTCATGCTGTTAAACGTGCGTTTGTATTTGGATTCACCCAACCTTTTTATTTTGGCAATACCTAACTTGAAATTGTAGTTTCCAGTAATGGTATCGGTTATCGCACCCTGCAAAACATTGGTCGGCTGTACTGTATTAAGGAAATTACTGAACGTCACGCCTTTTTTGACGGCCGGGGTGACCAGGGCCACTGCGGTTACGGCTGCCTTGCCTAACTCGATATGTCCATTTTTCAGGGCCTCATCAAAGTGAAGGTCATTTGAGAAAACACCCAGAATAGTATCTTTGAAATTGGGCACGCGTTCGTTGTACATCATCACCAGATCACCGGATTCAATGCCACGAGCTGCCGCATCATCGGGGTGAATCTCGACAAACTGGGCATCGGCCGGAAAACGCTGGGCGATGTAGGCGCGACGCTCGGTATCGTCAAAACCGGATTGCCATATTTCGTTGATACGGCCGTTGGTATGCCACAACTCATCACCTTTGGGCTTTAGCCAGTTCCAGTAGGTTGAAATAATCTCCCAGGGATGTTTTTGCAAATTGACTTTACCGGTCTGGCTGTTGAAATGGGTGTATTTCTTGGAATGCATATTGGCACCCGCAGGGCCGTCTGTACCCCACTTCTTGTCCATATCGGCGCGGGTCAATGTGGTATCGTGCAGGCGTACGGTGCCGTGCAATTCGCCTGTGTCATAGTTATAAAATACCGGCCCCTGAATGCCATCGGTACCCAGTGAACGCAGTTTTTCATGCAGCGTTGTCCCTTCACGATGCGCTGCGATTTTAATCATGTGATAGGACTTGCGACTCTTGCGCGAATAACGTGACATTTCTTCAGCCACATCATTGGAGTTTTTCCAGTCATAACCTTCATAACCCATGCGTTTGGCCAGCTGGGCAATGATCCACCAGTCCGGTTGTGCATCTCCCGGGGCATCGTAGAATTTCGAATATAAACGTAAACGGCGTTCGCCATTGGCACGCATGAAGTCCACTTCTCCCCAGGTGGCAGCGGGAAACACAATATCGGCAAACCGGCTGCCAATGGGATCACGCAGATATATTTCCTGATTGATCACTATCATACCGCCAGAGTCAGCGCGTTTCTTCAGAGTATCAATGATTTCCTGTTTATCATGTGAGCGTATCTGGTGCGGGTTCATGGTCACCAGTTGCTCAAAGCTCTGTTGCAAACCCACTGTTCCTGCCATGGCTTGCATCCAGGTGGTGCCGATAACATGGGCAAAGCGGGTATGGCCCGACTTTAACCAGCGGTCGGTATCCAGTGGCCGACGCCGACGCCCTGGCACTTTCATCGGTGATTTGTTGCGTGGATATTTGCCACCATTCTGGCCGCCACGCTGATGACCACCAAAGCGCCCTATCATCTGCCCCGGCCGACCACCAGCACCCACCAGGGTGCCCAATGACGCCAGCGCATTGGTGCTGGGTGTACCCGCCGACCAGTAGTTACCTTTCTCCAGACCGAGCGAAGCTTTGATGCGGCTGCCATCAGCTTTGGGTTTGGCCATCCACTCAGCAGCCTGTCGAATTTTGGCGGCATCAACACCACTGATTTGCACAGCGTTTTCCAGCTTGTACTCGTCTTGTCCCATTAGCCACTTTTTGTAACCTTCAAAGCCGCCCGTCTGGAACTTGCCCCAGGTGGTGCGCCATTGCCATGGTGTATTACGGGTTCCCTGACCAAAACCGGAATCAGTCTCAAATTTGTTGTTGACCCATTTTTTGATCCAGTCTTTATCTTCCCAGCCATTCTCAAGAATAATGCGGGTGATGGCACCCAACACGATACTGTCAGTACCGGGATATAAATCAAGCAGCAGGCCATTACCCATTTTTTTGGCATAGGTGACGCCGCCCGTCTCACGCGGATTCAGCGAAATCACTTTCATGCCACGATCAATGCCGGGTTTTATCCATGAAGTAAAAATAATGGTCTTGGTTTCGTAGGGATCAGTGCCACTGATCAATAACGTATCGGCAGCACCCCAGTCCTCATAGGAAGGTGCAAAATTGTCAAAACCGGCATCACGATAACCCGGTGTCGACGTGGCTTTGGAGGGTGTGTCGTGCCAGGTCCACGAGGCCGTATTCACATCACGGAAAGAGAACTTGGTAATGGCGTACATATTCTCCATAAACTGGTAACCATAGGTCTTCACAGAATAGGCATTGGCACCGTGTTCCTTAATAACATGTTTAGCGACTTCCGCCGCGATGTCTAACGCAAAGTCCCAGGTCACCGGTTGCAGGATACCGTTAATGCGTACCAACGGGTTCTTGAGTCGATCCCAGGTCGGTTTATCCGGGTTATACACTTTTTGTGCGATACATCCGCCACGAATACTGGAATCACCCAGCAGGTTGACATGCCGGGTATTCTTGTCCGGTGTAATCACAATTTTGTGAGGACGCCCATTGTGCATCACCACATTATGTTGCGTTGGTGCCACCCAGTCCTGGAGTGCAAATGACGGGAAATCGATACCATAAGCATTTTCGTGAGCCTTCGGCCCGCCATCCGGTGTGCTCATGGGCCACCGATAGACTTTGTAACCACAAGCAACGATGCAATAATCACAGGCAGTGGTCAGTACATCACAGTTTTTCGGCGGCAGCGGCGCACTGTCTTCGGGGATATAATATTCGGTTGTCATGTCTTCACCCTCCTCTAATGCCTGTCAGGATTCCAGCAAATTTTTATGTCGTCCAAAAATCAGCCCCATCATGCCCACGGCGTAAACATTATCGCCATCCAGTTCCAGTAACACCTGTGGCAAACTTTCGTAGGCCTGGCCAGAGACAACAATGCCATGCCGGGTCAGGTCATAGGTCGAAAGATGCAGGGGGCACTGACCCAGAATTCGATGCGGTCCCTCGGCAACATAACTGCCTTGCAGCGGCCCGCCCTGATGAGTACAAAGGTAGTTATAAGCCACCACGTCCCGTCGTGATCCGATACCACCACCCGCCTGTACGCCACCCATTTTTACAATCATTGCAGACGAGTTATCCAGATCATCCGGGTAGTTAAAATCTACCGGTACGTTGTCTTTCAGTTCACTAAGTCTGGCAATCAGTTTGCGCGGATAACCCACCACCCTCGCGGTGGTCGCCGTTGCACTGCCCGGAAACAAACCCAGCGAAACAGTGCTTGCCACCATTGCGGTACCACCACTGTATAACAGGAACTGGCGTCGCGTGATCATGCACTTGCCGTGAGCGGTGCCGGAGCGTGCCTTGCGTTTGCGGCTGGTTGTATTATCAATACCCGTATCAGTGCTCATGTCGATATCTCCTGTTTTCGCTGCGAGTGCTCATTTTGCGGCCTGCGCTGTCTGCAACTCTGCCCGGGTAAACAGTGGCTTGTAAGGTGGCAGTTTGGGTTTGTCCATTAGAATCTCGTCACCCGATAAAGCTTCAACGAAGGTCAGCAAATCTTCTTTTTCTTCATCGGAGAGACCGAGTTTTTTGATCAACGGTGTTTTGGTCTCCGGGAAAGATGTCGTTCTGCCCTCCTCGTCAAAACCTCCCCGGTCATAGAAATCAATCACCTCTTCCAGGGTAAAAAACTGGCCCTGACGCATGAAAGGCGCGGTGTATTTGGTATACCGTAAGCTGGGTACGCGGAACTTGCCCATACTCCACTTATTCTTGTTGCGGTAATACAAACCGGCATCGTCCTTTATGTTGCGATACATTTCCTCGGTAGCGCCCTTGGCATACTGCTCAAAACGGAAAGTAATTTGTGCCAACCCGTCTTCTTCCCAACGCATCGCACGCGGCACACCGATGTTGTAATATTTTTCATTCGTCGTGAACGCACCGTTATGGCATAAAATGCAGCGAGCCTTGCCTTCGTACAATGTCTTACCACGGAGTTGCTGATCATCCAGTGCTGTTTTATCACCCAGTAGATACTTGTCCAGAGGTGTGTCGCGTTGCACCAAAGTACGCTCAAAAGCAGCAATGGCTTTCCAGGCATTATTGATGGTGGGCCAGGGTTCACCAAAGACATCATTGAAGCGATTAACATAATCCGGGATTAGTCGAAGTCGTGCTTCCATAATGTCGTTTTCACCATTGCCTGCTACACCCCCGCGTGCCGCACTGGGTGCCTGGGATTCCAGAGAAGGTGTCGAACCTGCCGCAAACAGCTTGCTGTAATAAGCCGCGTTGAGCGTCGGTTGACTACCCCGCCAATGCACAGTGCCAGGATAACCGCGCGAAATACCCTCGGCAAAAGACCAACCCTGTTCGGGCTCATGACAAGTAGCACAGGAGATAGAAGCATCACCACCCAGACGTGGATCAAAATACAATAATTTTCCCAACGCCACCTTGGCATCCGACATGGGATTATCTGCGGGAACAGGCGGTGGCCCCAAGGGTGCCAAAGGAGGAATCTCGGGATTGGCTACCCTGGAAAAAGTTTTGACTTGAGGTTGCATTGGCACTGCGGCAGGTATTGCCGGAATACTGGCCTTGCTTGCCGACGTCGAAGGTTTATCGCCCATGGCAAAAGTAACCGTCGCTATTGTCGCCACCATTGTTATCACCACGGCTATCACCAGGAACAAAATCGGAGCTTTGTTAAACGAACCCATGACGATCTCCTCATTGATTAGTTAGGCACATTCAGCCAATTGGCGATGACCGGATACTCTGCGGGGTATGGTGCCTTCCACACATGTTGGCTGCCTGTGAGTGGCTCACCCGACAGAGCCAGCAAAAAAGCCACCAGATCCTTCTGCTCTGCCTTGCTTAACTTCAGGGGCTTCATCCTTGCATCTTTATTGCGATCGTTATCGCCACCACGATTATAAAAAGCCACTACATCCGCCAACGTCTTGCTCGTGCCGTTATGCATATAGGGCGCGGTGTATTTAAGCTCACGCAGACCCGGAGTAATAAACTTGCCCATATCAGAACCATCGGCGACATGTTTTTGCACATGGGCACCAGGGTCCCGTTTGAGGTTCATATAATTTTGTACACCCATGAATGCGGCATAAGCAATAAAGGCCTGATGACGCTGAGGGTCCAGCCAGACATCAAAATTTTCCTTGACTCCGGTGTTATAAGCCTCGCCATCGGTAAACACCGGACCGTTGTGACAGGCGATACAAGCAGCCTTGCCCCTGAAAAGTTTCAGACCCCGTTTGGCCGATACCGACATGGTGCCCTTGTCAAAGGGCGCACCACGCGAAGTGAGTGTTTTCAGATATTCTGGAATAGCCTTGCGTACACCCCCATTGGAAGGTTCACCCAAACCCGCCGCTTTAAACATCTCCACGTAAAGTGGATCTTGTTTGAAGCGCTCCTGCATGATGCGCATATCCATATTCATGATGTAATCCTCGGTAATCATTTCACGAGTGACATCATTGAGATTGGTGCCTATGCGCCCGTCATGTAGCCACACTTTTTTGTGCGCCACATTAATCAATCCCGGTGCATTGCGGAAATGTTTATTGCCGGGATAGCCTTTGGACAAGGCATCCTTGTTGGCATAACCATTTTCCGGCTCATGACAGGTCGCGCAGGAAATACCCACGTCGCCTGATACCCGCTTGTCAAAAAACAAACGCTTACCCAACTCCGCTCGCGCCTCATTCACTTTGAGCGTCGGCAAAGAACCAATTCCGGGAGCTGCCATCACCGGGCCCGCAACCGCCAGACCAACGCCAAGAGCAGCGGCAAAAAAGCAATGTCGTGTTATAACGATCGCGACCATTTTCAATCCCTCCTGTTGTCGGTTACCACCTGTGCCCGCAGCATCCCGGTCAGCGGGACTCACAGGAAAGTGTTCTTTATCATCCACTCAATACAGCAAATGCATATTGCAGGCCAGGCCATAAATACAAGGATAAAGTGATTAAAAACAATTAATTACACAAGAGATGGTGGTTTGGAAAAAGCCATCAGGGTGAACGGTTTGTTCCATGCTGAAAACCGGGGGGTGCACTTTGTTCACCTGATATTATTTGAAGTGACAGATCAAAACTGCTCATTTCCTGGTTCCTGCACGGAAACCAAAAA
>JAADIL010000142.1 GCA_013151355.1 Gammaproteobacteria bacterium | reverse complement strand
GCAGGCAGTATGGCAGTTGTTCCTGTTGATGGAAGAGTGCCAACCGGTCTTGCGGCAGGACAGTTTATTTTGATGTGTTGTTTTGCGGTAAAGGACGTGCACGTCCCTGAGGTCAGGTAAAAGGGTTTTGCCGTGAACTGAAATTCGGCGGTACCAGAATGGTGTTTTCCGGTGGGAGGGTGTTATTTGTTTCGGGATAGTCCAGTGTGTAGTGGAGGCCACGACTTTCCTGACGCAGCATGGCACTGCGAATAATCAGCGTGGCGGCCTGCACCAGATTACGCAGTTCGATGAGATCACCGCTGATGCGAAAGTGGCTGTAATATTCCTCTATTTCACGAACCAGTAAATCAGTACGGCGCAAGGCGCGTTGCAGGCGTTTATCAGTGCGTACAATGCCCACGTAATCCCACATGAAACGCCGCAGTTCGTCCCAGTTGTGGGAGACGACGACTTCTTCATCGGAGTCGGTGACACGGCTTTCGTCCCAGTCAGGAATGTGTTCGGTGAGTTGCCGCTCCCTGACGGTCAGATTGATATCTTTTGCAGCGGCTTCACCGAATACCAGACACTCTAACAACGAGTTGCTGGCCAGACGATTGGCACCGTGCAGGCCGGTGAAAGCGGTTTCGCCCACGGCGTAAAGACCGTCGATGTCGCTGCGGCCGCGCAGGTCGGTCATCACGCCGCCGCAAGTGTAGTGGGCGGCGGGTACTACCGGCAGTGGCTGTCGGGTCATGTCGAAGCCGAATTCGAGACAGCGTTGGTAGATGGTGGGAAAGTGGCTGGTGATGAAATCGATGTCCTTGAAACTGATGTCGATGTACAGGCAGTCGGCACCCAGACGTTTCATTTCGTGATCCATGGCGCGGGCGACGATGTCTCGTGAGGCAAGTTCGGCGCGGGTATCGAATTTGTGCATGAAGCGGTTGCCATCGGGCAGCAGTAAGTGAGCGCCTTCGCCACGCAGGGCTTCGGAGACCAGAAACGATTTGGCCTGTGGATGATAGAGGCAGGTGGGGTGGAACTGGATGAATTCCATGTTGGCTACCCGACAGCCTGCACGCCAGGCCATGGCGATGCCGTCGCCAGTGGATACGTCCGGGTTGGTGGTATACAGATAGACTTTGCTGGCGCCACCGGTGGCGAGCACGACACAGCGGGCGTGAAAAACCTCGATATGGTCGGCTTCGCGATTGAGCACGTAAGCACCCAGTACACGTTGCGGTTCGTGGCCGAGTTTATTGGCGGTGATCAGGTCTATGGCGATGTGGTGCTCGAACAGCTTGACATTGGGTCTGTCATTAAGCGCATCCACCATGGACCGGGCTGTGGCACGGCCGGTGGCATCGGCGGCGTGGGCTACCCGGCGCTGGCTGTGACCGCCTTCGCGGGTGAGGTGTAATTCGGTGTCGTCAGTGGTGGAAAACGCGGTGCCGAGGTCGTCAAGCCAGCGAATCTGTTCTGTGCCATGCTCTGCGGTGAACTGCGCGACATCGGGATCACACAATCCGGCTCCGGCAGTGAGCGTGTCCCGCACATGGCTCTCCACAGAATCTGCCGGGTCCAGCACGGCAGCAATGCCACCCTGGGCATATTTGCTGCTGCCTTCGTCTACCGGGCCCTTGGCGATAACGGCGACACGCAGACCGGGGTCAAGTCGCAGAATCAGGCTCAAACCGGCTGCACCGCTACCAATAACCAGTACATCATGGCTGAAATGTTCACTCATGGCCCGAGCTTACTTGATTCTGCGCATCTCGCCCATATTTCGGGGTGACAGAAAAATAATTGCGTGTGTAGTAGAAATCGCGGCAGAATAGGCCGCTCCGGTTTGTATTTTGGTTTGTAAAACCCGGGTTGGCAGACAGAACTATCCATGGTGGACGTTGTCTACTCGTGGGAGGTTGCCGGGAGACGCTTCACTCGCAGAAGAATAACACCAAGGGGATGCCCCTCGCAGGGCAGATCGCTGAACAGAAATGAGTGAACAAAAGGTAGACCAGATTCTCGTTGAGCGCGTGCAACGGGGAGACAAGTCGGCGTTTGATACTTTGGTACTGAAGTACCAGGTCAAGATCATGAAGCTGATTTCACGTTATATTCGCGACCACAGTGAAGTACAGGATGTGGCTCAGGAGGCCTTTATCAAGGCGTATCGGGCCTTGCCACGGTTTCGTGGTGACAGCGCGTTTTATACCTGGCTGTATCGCATCGCTATTAATACGGCCAAGAATCATCTGGTGGCTCGCGGGCGGCGCATGCCAAATGTGGATATTGATGCGCAGGAAGCTGAACAATTTGAGGGTGCCGAGGGTCTCAGAGAATATGCAACACCGGAACAGGTTGCCCTGAAGGATGAGGTTGAAACGACGATATTTTCAGCAATGGAGCAGTTACCGGATGATCTGCGCACGGCGATTACTTTGCGGGAAATTGAAGGACTCAGTTACGAGGAAATTGCCGAAGCCATGGAGTGCCCGGTGGGCACGGTGCGATCCCGTATCTTTCGGGCCCGTGAGGCGATTGACAAGAAACTGCGGCCGCTGGTCGAGCGCGAATGAATAAAGCGAACAAATAAAACAAACAGGTGATGAGCATGACAAATCTGTCAAATGAACGAATCTCTGCACTGGTTGATGGTGAACTGAACGAGCAGGAGCATCAGGCAAGCGTGGATGAGTTGCTGGCCCATGGCGAGAACCGCAAGGCTTGGGGGCGGTATCATTTGATTGGAGACACATTGAAGCGAAGTTTGCCTGTAGGGATGGATTATGGCTTTTCATCCCGGGTGATGGCCGCACTGGATAACGAACCCACTGTACTGGCACCTCCGCTACCCACAAAATCATCCTGGGGGCAGCGCGTAGCAGGTCTGGCAGTTGCAGCCTCAGTTACTGCTGTCGCGATACTGGGGGTGCAGTTCATGTATCAGCAGGATGGGCAAATCCTGGAGCCGCAGTTGGTACAGGTTCCTGCCAGTCTGTCGCCTGTGGCACAACCGCAGCAAAATATCGCACGGGCCAGTGCCCGGCAATCAAGTGTTCAGCAATCACTTCAGGCTAATATTCAAACCGTGACCCGGTCATCGAGCACCGCGAGTCGTGCGCCCGGGGCGCTCAAACAGATTCACCCCCGGCTCAACAGGTATCTGGTGGACCATCATCAGCAGGCACCCAGAGCCGCCGTGCAGGGTATGATTCCTTACGCACGTATCGTGGCTTATCCCAATTCACATCGTATTCTGATGCAGGCGCAAAAATAACGGTGTCATCCCTTTTCTTCTCACGTCTGGTTTTACCCACGTTTATTTTTGCCGCCTGTTTCAGCAGTGTGGCGCAGGCGAGGACAGATCAGTCCGCACTGGATGTGCTGATGCGTATGCAGACGGCATCACAAAACATTAATTATTACGGCACGCTGGTGTTTTTGCATAATGGCCAGGTGCAATCCATGCGGGTAGTACACAAAGCAGATGAAACGGGTCGGTTTGAACGCCTGATCAATCTGAATGGTGTGGCGCGCGAAGTGGTGCGCAAGGATGATCTGACGATTTGTTATATGCCTGACAGCAAGGAAGTCATGGTCAGCCGACAAAAGTTCAAAGGGAATGTCAATATGCTGACCCAGCTGGCCGGGAATGACTTTGCGCAATTGCAAAAAAGCTATCGTTTCACCCTGGAGTCGATGGAGCGCGTTGCAGGGCGGGAGGCGCGGCGCATATTCATTCAGCCAAAAGACAGTTTGCGCTATGGTTATCGCTTGTGGGTTGATGACGAAAAATCCATTTTATTGAAATCTGATTTGTTAAACGAACAGGGTGAATCACTGGAGCAGGCGATGTTTGCGGATATCGCGGTGGTTGATCGCATCCCTGAAAATTTATTGAAGCCAACGTCAACAGGGGATGGTTTTACCTGGTATGAGCGTGAATCCGATAACAGCACGCCCATGATCCTGGACAGTGACTGGAAAATAGAGCCGTTACCCAAAGGGTTTACGGTATCTTCACGTTTTCGACATCAAATATTGGGCTCCAGCGTGCCCAGTGAACATTGGGTGCTGTCCGACGGGTTGGCAAACATTTCAATTTATTTTGAGAAACTCACGGACGATGAAGATGCATTTGAAGGTATTGCACCCATGGGTGTGGTGAATGCGTTTGGTCTTCTCAATGCGGAACATCAAATTACTGTTATTGGTGAAGTGCCTGCGGGTACCGTGGAGCAGTTGGCGCATTCGGTGATATTCGCCTCGGGTGTGGAAGAATGATTGAAGAACATGCACGGGTCATTGCCCTGGAAAATAACGATGTGTGGGTGGAAACACAGCGGCGTACTGCCTGTGGCCAGTGTGCAGCAAACAAGGGCTGTGGTACGGCAACCCTGGCCAAAGTGCTGGGCAACAAACGTAACCGGGTACGCACACTTAATCCACAGGCAACCCTCGTGGCTGTGGGTGATGAAGTGATTATCGGCATTAACGAGCAGGCATTGGTGCGCGGCTCGCTGGCCGTTTACACTGTGCCGTTATTGATGCTGTTTGTTTTTGGTTTTTTGGGTCAGTTACTGAGCACGCAGTTGTTGATGACAAACCAGGACATCTTGCCTGTTGTTCTGGGGCTTTCGGGTTTGTTGCTGGGTTTTGTCCAGGTGCGGCGCTTCACCCGGGTGATTGCGGATGATGTCCGTTACCAGCCTGTGCTGTTGCGGCGCGCGGGTATCGTGCTACGGTAAATAAATGTTGTTGAATATAAAATGGTGATGTTGAATGTCAGGAGAAAACATGAACTTTAAAAATGCCCGTTCGGGTAACGCGTATAACTTTGCAGGTGGGCACGGGATGATTTTATCCGTTCGCTCCGGTCTGGTAACGGGACTTGTCCTGGTATTTTTGATGTTGTCCAGCCAGATACAGGCGGGCAGTTTGCCTGACTTCACCGAACTGGTGGAGAAACACAGTGCAGCGGTAGTGAACATCAGCACTACGCAAAAAATCAAACATCCGAAAATTTCGCGCATGCCGCGTGGTATGCCCGAGCAGATTCCTGAAGGCCCGTTTGGCGACTTGTTCCGTCATTTTTTTGGTGAACAGGGCCGTGGTTTTGGTGGCTCTGAAGGCATGGAGCCGCGAGAGGCCAAATCACTGGGTTCAGGGTTTATTATTTCCGAAGATGGTTACGTGATGACAAATCACCATGTAGTGAAAGATGCCACTGAAATTCTGGTGCGTTTGTCTGATCGACGTGAACTGGTGGCCGAGGTTATTGGCAGCGATGCACGTAGCGACATTGCCTTGTTAAAAGTGGATGCAGACAGCCTGCCTGTGGTGAAAATTGGTGACTCCGGTCATTTGAAAGTCGGTGAATGGGTATTGGCTATCGGTTCACCTTTTGGTTTTGATCATTCGGTGACAGCGGGTATTGTCAGTGCCAAGGGCCGTTCTTTACCTCGTGAAAACTATGTGCCGTTTATTCAGACAGATGTGGCCATTAATCCCGGCAATTCCGGCGGTCCTTTGTTTGATCTCGATGGCAGTGTGGTGGGTATTAACTCGCAGATTTACAGCCGCACCGGTGGTTTTATGGGATTGTCATTCGCGATTCCCATCGACATGGCCATGCAGGTGGTTGCACAGTTGAAAGATGGCGGCAAGGTGGCTCGTGGCTGGCTGGGTGTGCTGATTCAGGATGTCACTCGCGAGCTGGCAGAATCGTTTGGTATGGACAAACCTCGTGGCGCTCTGGTGGCCAAGGTATTAAAAGACAGTCCCGCAGAAAAAGCCGGGCTGGAGGTGGGCGATATTATCACTCGCTTCAATGGCAAGCCGGTAGTGCGTTCTTCTAACTTGCCTCCATTGGTGGGTATCAGCCCGGTAGGCAAAAAAGTCAAGGTGGAGATTTTACGCAAGGGCAACGTCAAAACCCTGAAGGTGACGCTGGGCGAACTGCCGGATGATGATATACAGGTGGCCGGTGAACCAAGCACGACCAATGAGACCCGGCTGAATATCACCGTGATGGATCTCACCGCCGAGCAGCGCAAAAAACTGGAAATCAAGGAAGGTGGTGTGATTGTGCAAAAAATCCAGGCGGGTCCGGCACGCAAAGCCGGGGTACGGCGTGGTGATGTGATTTTGATGATCAATAATGTGGACGTGAAAGATGCCAAACATTTTGCCGGGATATCGGCGGATTTGCCGGTGGATAAATCGTTGCCATTGCTGGTACAACGCCGTGGTGGCCCCGTCTTCCTGGCACTGAAAATCAAGGAAAAGTAACCCGGTCGGGTTTTGGATAAAATCCCCGCAGATCGTCATGGTCTGCGGGGTTTCTGTTTCGGCGACGGGCCAGATAGATTACAATGCCCGCCGACCGTTCCTTCCGAACGTGATTTCATTTCCTTAATTCGGCGATATTACTTACATGTCAAAAATGGAAAACATCCGCAATTTTTCCATTATTGCGCATATTGACCACGGAAAATCCACGCTTGCTGATCGCTTCATTCAGATATGCGGTGGTTTGTCCGAACGGGAAATGTCGGCGCAGGTGCTGGATTCCATGGATCTGGAACGTGAACGTGGCATCACTATCAAGGCGCAGAGCGTCACTCTCAATTACACTGCGAAAAACGGTGAAACCTACCAGCTGAATTTTATTGATACCCCGGGTCATGTCGATTTTTCCTACGAAGTGTCACGTTCACTGGCAGCCTGCGAAGGCGCACTGCTGATAGTAGATGCCTCGCAGGGTGTGGAGGCACAGAGTGTAGCCAATTGTTACACCGCCATTGAACAGGACGTGGAGGTGGTGCCGGTACTTAACAAGATTGACCTGCCCGCCGCCGACCCGGAGCGGGTGATTCATGAAATCGAAGACATCATCGGTGTAGAAGCCAGCGAGGCCATGCGAGTCAGCGCCAAAACCGGGCTGGGTATCGATGAGCTGCTGGAAGATCTGGTGCAAAAAATCCCCGCGCCGCAGGGCAACCGGGATGCTCCTCTACAGGCGCTGATTATTGATTCCTGGTTTGATAATTATCTGGGTGTAGTGTCACTGGTGCGCATCAAACAGGGCACACTGAAAAAACGCCAAAAAATTCTGGTGATGAGTACAGGGCGCAACCACCTGGTGGATCATGTGGGTATTTTTAACCCCAAACGGCAAGATACGGACATGCTGCAGGCCGGTGAAGTGGGTTACGTGATCGCAGGTATCAAGGAAATTGAAGGTGCGCCGGTGGGTGATACGCTCACTCTGCTCGATAATCCTGCCACAGAACCCTTGCCGGGTTTCAAGGCTGTGCAACCACAGGTGTTCGCGGGTATTTTTCCCATTAGTGCCGAAGATTACGAAGACCTGCGTGATGCCCTGGCAAAACTGCGTCTGAATGATGCATCCCTGTTTTATGAACCGGAAACCTCACAGGCATTGGGACTGGGTTTCCGTTGTGGTTTTCTGGGCATGCTGCACATGGAAATTGTCCAGGAGCGTCTCGAGCGTGAATATGATCTGAGTCTGATCAGCACTGCGCCCACGGTTGTTTATGAAGTGCTGAGCAGTAACGGAGAGGTGATTCAGGTTGATAATCCTTCAAAACTGCCTGACGCAGGCAGGATCGAGGAACTGCGTGAACCCGTTATTGTTGCGAATATTTTGCTGCCGCAGGAATACGTCGGTAACGTGATCAGCCTGTGCATCGAAAAGCGCGGTGTGCAGCGCAAGATGCTTTATATCGGTAACCAGGTATCCCTGGAATATGAAATGCCGATGAACGAAGTGGTCATGGATTTTTTCGATAGACTAAAGTCAGTCAGCCGTGGTTACGCTTCGCTGGATTATCATTTTGTCCGTTTTCAGGCCGCCGACCTGGTGAAGCTGGATTTACTGATTAATGGTGAGCGGGTGGATGCGCTGTCAGTGATTGTACATCGCGATCAGGCTCAGTATCGCGGCCGTGAACTGGCCGAAAAAATGCGTGAAATCATTCCTCGACAAATGTTTGATGTCGCCATTCAGGCTGCGATTGGTGCTCATGTGGTGGCACGCAGCAATGTGAAGGCCCTGCGTAAAAATGTAACTGCAAAGTGTTATGGCGGTGATATCTCACGCAAACGCAAGCTGCTGGAAAAACAGAAGGCGGGTAAAAAACGAATGAAACAGGTGGGTTCTGTGGAAATTCCGCAGGAGGCCTTTATGGCAATATTGCAGGTTGGTAAAAGCAAATAAAATAACAGGTGAAAGAGATTCATGGATTTTAATTTCCCCGCCATTATGGTGAGTGCGGTTTTTATTACCGGCATCATCTGGTTGCTTGATGCCTTTGTTCTGGCACCCAAACGACGTATAGCTGCCGATGCCATATCGGCACAAGATGTGCCTTCCTCTGAAGCATTGTCTGAAGCAAAAGAAAAACTGCTTAAAGAGCCCATCCTGGTTGAATACGCACGCTCGTTATTTCCGGTGATACTGGCTGTACTGGTGCTGCGTTCATTTTTGGTGGAGCCTTTTCGCATTCCCTCAAATTCCATGATGCCGACGTTATTGACAGGCGACTTTATTCTCGTCAACAAGTTTTCTTACGGCGTGCGTTTACCTGTGCTTAATAGCAAAATCATTGATGTGGGCGAGCCAAAGCGGGGTGATGTGATGGTTTTTCGTTATCCCAAAGATCCTTCTGTTGATTACATCAAACGGGTGATCGGTTTGCCAGGAGATAAAATCGCTTATTACAACAAACAACTCTTTGTGAATGGCGAACCGGCCAAACAGAAAGCAAAGGGGACGTATATTGGAATTGGTTCCGGTGTTTCCATGTCGGGGGCGAAGGTGCGGCTGGAACATTTGTCGGGGGTGGATCACGATATTCTGATTGACGAAAGTCGTGGCACGATGGAAGGTGAATTTATTATACCGGACGGCCAGTATTTTGTGATGGGCGACAACCGGGATAACAGCAACGACAGTCGTTATTGGGGTTTTGTGCCGGAGGAAAACCTGGTAGGCAAGGCATTTATGATCTGGATGAACTGGGATTCAAAAGCCAGCGGCCATTGCCTGGGACCGGTTGGGAAGCAGCATTAAATAGGTGAAAGCTCAGGCCGATGTGTGGTATTCAGTGTTTATCACGAATATTCTTGTGCCAGGGATGCTTGTCGAATGCAGTAAAAGCGAGTGGGGTTGAAAGAACGATGAACAGAGCCATGTATAGAACAGTCCGGCGATTTGAACGGCATCCACACCGTCAACAAGGATTGACTGCCATCGCCGTTATATTAATCCTTGCGATGATTGGTTTTTTTGCCATGATTGCCATACGCTTGTTTCCCATTTATGTGGAACATTTTAGCGTAGCCTCCCATCTCGAAAGCCTGTCGGAAGAAGCCGGTATTACGGAAAAAACTAACACCGAAATCCTCAGTACGCTCAATAAACGTTTTTCTATTGATGATGTAAAAAATGTCACCAATGAAAATATTTTTATTGAACGCCGCA
>JAADIL010000192.1 GCA_013151355.1 Gammaproteobacteria bacterium | reverse complement strand
AATATGATATTCGCCGTGTGTTACGTGAATACGGCGAGGAGAAGTTTGCCAAACGCATTGCTTACGCCATCGTAAAGGCGCGTGAGGAAAACCCTGTTAGTACGACCCGTCAACTGGCGACATTGATCGCCGAGGCCAGTCCTGTGCATGAAAAAGGCAAAGACCCGGCGACACGCAGTTTTCAGGCGATTCGTATTTTTATTAATGGTGAGCTGGATGATCTCAAACAATGTTTGCCGCAGGCGCTTGATGTATTGCGGCCCGGTGGACGGCTGGTGGTGATCAGTTTTCATTCTCTGGAAGACCGCATTGTCAAACGCCTGTTGCGCAAAGAGGCGCGAGGCGATAATTTTCCGCCGGATTTGCCGGTTCCTCAGTCGGCGCTGTCGCCGCGCATCAAGCTGATTGGCAAGGCAGGCCGCGCCAGCGAGCAGGAGATTGCGGCCAATCCACGTGCCCGCAGTGCGGTGTTACGTGTTGCGGAGCGGTTGCAGTGAATGAGCAAGTATTGAATGAACAGACAGGGGTTGCTGGTGGTAATGATTTTGGTGGTGCTGGTTTCGGCGGTGGGTGTGATTGAGGCCAAGCATCAGAGTCGTAAGCGTTTTGTGGCATTGCAGGCGTTGGAGAAAGTGCGCGATCAAATGAATGTGGAATGGGGACAATTGCAGTTAGAGCAGGGCACCTGGGCGACGCACAGCCGGGTGGAACGTATTGCCCGGGAAAAGCTGAATATGATTAATCCCAAAATGGATGAGGTGGTGATTGTGGAACAGGCGGGACAGGAACAATGAGTGTGAATGTTTCGCTGGTTAAAGGTGATGGGCGTGAAGAGGCGTAGAAATGACCTCTGTGCGTTTCACCCCTCATCTCGACCTTCTCCTCTCAAGGGGAGAAGGAGTGTTTTTATTAAAGGCATGAATTGAAAAGAATGAACGAACAAACATCCACACCCACCTATCGCGGCCGACGCCTGTTGGTGCTTGCGGTGCTGAGCCTGGCGGGCCTGGCGCTGGTGGCGCGCGCGGTGGATTTGCAGGTGGTGCGTAAGGATTTTCTGCAAGGGCAGGGTGATGCACGTTATTCGCGAGTGGTTTCCGAGCCCGCGCATCGGGGCATGATTACGGATCGTTTTGGTGAGCCGCTGGCCATCAGTACACCGGTGGATTCAGTGTGGGCCAATCCCCAGGAGTTGATTCTGGCGCGTGACAGTTGGCCCCGATTGGCAAAGGTGCTGGGGCTTAAGCGCGGTGCACTGGAGCGTCAGCTGGCGGCAAAACGCGACAAGGAATTTATTTACCTGAAGCGCCGGGTGGCTCCGGATCTGGCACAAAAAGTCATGGCACTGGAGGTGCCGGGAGTTGCTCTGGCTCCGGAATACAAGCGTTTTTATCCGGCCGGTGAAGTCACCGCCCATGTGGTGGGTTTCACCAATGTGGATGACGAAGGTCAGGAAGGCATGGAGCTGGTACACGATGCACGGCTTAAAAGTATTGCGGGTGCCAAGCGGGTGATCAAGGATCGTTTTGGCCGCGTGGTGGAAAATGTCGAGCGTGTTGCTGAACCGCAGCCGGGTGAAGATATTGTATTGAGTATTGATCGCCGTTTGCAGTATCTGGCCTATCGCGAACTGAAGGCGGCGGTAAAAAATAACCGCGCTGATGCCGGTTCGCTGGTGATTCTCGATGTGCGCACGGGTGAAGTATTGGCCATGGTCAACCAGCCCGCTTACAACCCGAACAATCGTCACAGGTTGAAGAGCAGTAACTTGCGCAATCGCGCGGTGACGGATGTGTTTGAACCCGGTTCCACCATCAAGCCGTTCACGGTTGCTGCTGCGCTGGAAACGGGACGTTTTAATGCGCGCACGGTAGTGGATGTGCGCCCGGGTTATTTGAAGATTGGCCGTAAAACCATTCGTGATTTCCGTGACTATGGGGTCATTGATGTCGCCACCATTCTGCAAAAATCCAGCAACGTGGGTGCCAGCAAACTGGCGCTGGCGATTACCCCGGAACACCTGTGGCAGGTTTTCGCCAGCGTGGGGCTGGGCGCGGATTCCGGTAGTGGTTTTCCCGGCGAACCGTCGGGGCTGTTAACTGACTTTGGTGCCTGGCGCGATATTCAACGCGCTACTGTGTCTTATGGTTATGGGCTGTCGGTCACGGCCATGCAACTGGCCCGTGCCTATGCAGCGCTGGCCAGTGATGGCCGTCCGTTACCGGTAAGTTTTTTGCGCCGCAGCGAAGCACAGGCCGCAGAATTGGCCTCCCTGTATGAACCGGTATTGAGTGAAAACAGTTTGCGCAAAGTACGCCAAATGCTGGAGCGTGTTGTAGAAGAAGGTGGCACAGGCACCCGGGCTGCGGTACCGGGTTATCGCATTGCAGGTAAAACCGGCACGGTGAAAAAATCCGGTGGCGGAGGATATATTGAGGATAGCTATTTGGCGTTATTCGCCGGTCTTGCCCCGGCCAGTGATCCGCGTCTGGCCATGGTGGTGGTGATCGATGAACCACGCGGTGAAAAATATTATGGTGGTGCGGTGGCGGCCCCGGTGTTTTCCAGGGTGATGGCGGGCGCTTTACGCATGATGGATATTCCGCCGGATAATGTGAACCCAGATCCTGGTCAGCGGCTGGCACTATCGGGTGGGGGGCAATGATGACCGCGCAATCCACACCAGAGCGGTTGACCTTTGCCGAACTGATTGCCGGCATTTATTTTATTCGCCAGGCACCCACGCTGGCCATTGGTGGGCTGTGTCTGGACAGTCGGAAGGTACAAAAAGGTGATCTGTTTTTTGCCCTGGGTGGTGAACAGGTACACGGCAAGGAGTTTATTGATGATGCCATCAAACGTGGTGCGAGTGTTGTGTTGTGGGCATCCCCGACAGCACGACAGGAAGTGCGTGGTGACAGACAGGTGCCGGTGTATGGCGTACCGGATCTGAAAAACAGGGTGGGATACATTGCCGAGCGATTTTATGGCGAGCCGACGAAGTCACAGTTTGTGATCGGTGTTACCGGCACCAATGGCAAAACTTCGGTGACCCGGTTTATCGCCCATGCGTTGCAAAAGGATGAGCCCTGCGGGGTGCTCGGTACGCTGGGCAATGGTGTGTTCGGTCGGCTGGAAAAAGGTGATTTTACCACGCCGGATGCCATCACTCTGCACACGCTGCTGGATGATTTACGCCACGAAAATGTGCAGCGGGTGGTTATGGAGGCATCTTCACACGGTCTCGAACAGGGGCGGGTGGCGGGTGTGGCATTTGATGTGGCGGTGTTCACCAACCTCAGTCATGAGCATCTGGATTATCACGGCACTATGGAAAATTACGGCCAGGCCAAACGACGCCTGTTTGAGACTAAAGGTTTGAAATACGCAGTGATCAATATTGATGACGATTATGGCCGACAGCTGTTGACCTCGATGCCGGGCGTGGTGGGTACGGTGAGTTATGGTTTTGGTGACGGCAAGGGTGGCGATGATGTATTGCCTTCTTTGCTGGGTTCCCGTCTACAGTTGGATCGCAATGGCCTGCGCATGCATGTGGAAAGCGATTGGGGTAAAGGTGATTTGCAGGTGCCGTTGCTGGGTGCGTTTAATGCGGCGAACCTGCTGGCGGCGCTGGGCACACTGTTGGCCAGTGGCATTGCTTTTGATGATGCCTTGCAGCGTCTGTCTGATGTGCAACCAGTGCCGGGTCGTATGCAGGGTCATGGTGGTACAAACCAGCAACCGCTGGTGGTGGTGGATTATGCACATACTCCGGATGCCTTGCAGCAGGTACTGGTTGCCGTGCGGGCACATGCGGCCGTGCAGGCAGGCGCAGTGATTGCACCCAAATTATGGTGCGTGTTTGGTTGCGGTGGTGACCGTGATCGCAGCAAGCGCCCGCTAATGGCCGCAGCAGCGGAGCAGCTGGCAGATAAAGTCATTGTCACCGATGACAATCCGCGTACGGAAAATGCGCAGGTGATTGTTGCCGATATTCTTCAGGGTTTTAGCCGGGTGGATGATGTGCTGGTGATTGCGGATCGTGCCAGTGCCATTGAAAAGGCGATTCTCTCCGCAGCGGAAGATGATGTGGTGCTGATTGCCGGCAAAGGACACGAGGATGTGCAAATTGTCGGTGATGAACGTCTGCCGTTCAATGATGCGCACGAAGTTGAACGTGTGCTGGCCTTGCGAAAATCCGCTGGAGGGCAATTGTGATGAGTGTTCAGAACGTTGCCCGGAACATTGCACCAGGTATCAACACTGTGGGAGCTGTCTGTGAGTTGTTGCAAGGCGAATTGCAGGGTGAAGCGCGCGACAAGACAAAGACAATACCCTTTTCAGGCATCAGTACAGATACCCGTGAAGTCGCACCGGGTCAGTTGTTTGTGGCATTGAGCGGCCCGCATTTTGATGGTCATCATTTTGTCACCAGGGCCACGCAAAAAGGCGCAGTGGCGGCGGTGGTGGCGCATCCTGTCGATGCTGATATTCCACAGATTATTGTCAGCGATACCCAGCGCGCTTATGCGCAACTGGCCGCCAACTGGCGGCAGCAGTTTGCGATTCCGCTGATTGCGATTACCGGCAGTAACGGCAAAACCACCGTCAAGGAAATGCTTGCGGTGATTATGGCGCGCAAGGGCAGTGTATTGGCAACCCGGGCCAATTTTAATAACGAAGTGGGCGTGCCATACACCTTGCTGGGTTTGCGTGCTGAACATGTTGCGGCAGTGATTGAAGAAGGTGCCAGTCATCCCGGCGATATTGCTTATCTGACTGCATTTGTACAGCCCACTGTGGCAATAGTCACCAATGCCGCAGGTGCGCATCTGGCCGGTTTTGGGTCAGTGGATGCGGTGGCAAAAACCAAGGGTGAAATTTTTGAAAACCTGCCTGCAAACGGTGTGGCCATTATCAATGCCGATGATGCCTTTGCCGGGTTATGGCAGCGTCAGGCAGGGCAGCGCACCATTGTGCGTTTTTCCCTGTCTGCGGAAAGTGATGCCTGTGTTGATGCTGAGGTGCGCGGAGAATTAATGGCTGATGGTGTTTTGCACATGTTGACTCCGGCAGGTGACGTGCAAGTCACCTTGCCGCTGGAAGGTCGACATAACGCCGCGAATGCGCTGGCGGCCACGGCGGCGGCGCTGGCGGCGGGTGCCGGTATTGTGGACGTAAAAGCGGGTCTGGAATCCATGCAAACGGTGCCGGGCCGTTTGCAGCGCAAGGCGGGTATTCATGGCGCACAGATTATCGATGACACCTACAACGCTAACCCGGCGTCGTTAAATGCAGCGCTGGATGTGTTGGCGCAGTGTCGGGGTGATCGTTATCTCGCATTGGGTGATATGGCAGAACTGGGCACAAAGGCTGTGGAATATCATCGGCAGGCGGGCCATCAGGCACGCGAAACCGGTGTAAGTCGTTTGTATGCGGTAGGTGAGTGTTCACTACACGCAGCACAGGCCTTTGGTGAACACGGTCAGCATTTTGCCACACAGGATGAATTGATTGTCCGCCTGCAAGAAGATCTGCACAAAGATGTGACTTTGTTGCTGAAGGGCTCACGCTCGGCACAGATGGAAAATGTGGTCGCGGCGTTGTCTGTGGAGGGAATGGGCTGATGCTGCTTTATCTTGCCGATTATCTGACCCGGTTCCACAGTGGTTTTGGTGTGTTTCAGTACTTGACCCTGCGCGCCATTCTTGGCGCGTTGACGGCACTGCTGATTTCATTTGTGGTGGGTCCGGCGATGATCCGGTGGCTCAATCAGTATCAGATTGGTCAGACCGTGCGTGACGATGGTCCGGCAAGCCATCTGCAAAAAGCCGGTACACCCACCATGGGCGGCGCACTGATTCTGGTGGCGGTTTCGGTCAGTACGCTGTTGTGGTCAGACTTGAGCAATTCCTATATGTGGGTGGTGTTGCTGGTGACCATTTTGTTCGGCGTCATTGGCTGGGTGGATGACTACAAAAAGTTAGTCAAAAAAGACTCGCGCGGGCTGATTGCCCGTTACAAGTATTTCTGGCAGTCAGTGATTGCTTTGGGGGCCGCCTGGTTTTTGTATGACGCGGCCACTATTCCGGCACAAACACAATTGTTTGTCCCGTTTTTCAAGGACGTGGCCATTGTGTTGGGGCCAATGTTTATCGTGCTGGCGTATCTGACCATTGTGGGCTCCAGTAATGCGGTGAACCTTACCGATGGTCTTGATGGTCTGGCGATCCTGCCCACGGTGATGGTGGCCGGTGCTCTGGGTCTCTTTGCCTATGTTACGGGCAATGTGAAGTTCGCCGAGTATCTCGTCATTCCCTATATCCCTGGCGTGGGTGAAGTGGTGGTCTTTTGTGGTGCCCTGATGGGGGCGGGTCTGGGCTTTCTCTGGTTTAACACCTATCCCGCCATGGTGTTTATGGGTGACATCGGTGCGCTGGCGCTGGGCGCTGCGTTGGGTATTGTCGCTATCGTGGTGCGTCAGGAACTGGTGCTGGTGATCATGGGCGGGGTGTTTGTGATTGAAACCCTGTCGGTGATCATGCAGGTGACGTCTTTTAAATTGACCGGCAAACGCATTTTTCGCATGGCCCCGTTGCACCATCATTTTGAATTAAAAGGCTGGCCGGAACCACGGGTGATTGTGCGTTTCTGGATCATCACCGTCATCCTGGTTTTGGTGGGTTTGGCCACGTTGAAAATACGTTAAATACTTTGCAATGAACGCAACTTTGAACACAACTTTGAACGCAACCCTGAACATGACAAACGTCACAGCACATAACAATGGTTTAACCCTCGTGCCGACCCTGGTGGTCGGCCTGGGACAGAGCGGTTTGTCTTGCGCGCGTTTTTTGGCGCAGCACGGCGTGCCGTTTGCGGTGACGGACAGTCGTGCACAGCCGCCGGGCATTGTTGCCTTGCGCACTGAATGTCCATCCGTGGAAACCGGTCTGGGTGGTTTTGATGAAAAACTGTTTGCCTGGGCGCAGCGCCTGATTGTCAGTCCGGGTATTTCGTTGCGCGAGCCGTTGATTGCCGATGCGCAACGTCGTGGTGTGGAAGTGATTGGTGACATCGAAGTTTTTGCACAAATGGCGCAAGCACCCATTGTGGCCATCACCGGTTCCAACGGGAAAAGCACGGTCACTTCACTGTTGGGTGAAATGGCAAAGGCAGCTGGTCGGGATGTGCGGACAGGCGGCAACATTGGCACGCCTGCGCTGGAACTGCTTCAGGAAAACGAGCCGGATTTTTACCTGCTGGAATTGTCGAGCTTTCAACTGGACAGTACACATGCCTTGCGTGCCGCAGCGACGGTGGTGCTGAACATCAGTGCGGATCATCTGGATCGTTACGATGATCTGGCCCATTACGTGGCCAGCAAGCAGCGTATTTACAGTGATGCGGGACTGGCTGCACAGGGTGTGGCGGTGTTTAACCGTGATGATTCACAAGTGGTGGCGATGCTGGCGGGCAATATACAACAGCAAAAAATCAGTTTTGGTCTGGGCGTTCCCGACGAAGATCAATTCGGACGCATCAGTCTGAATAACGAAAATAATGAAAATAACGAATTATGGTTAGCGCGTGGTACAGAAGCTTTGCTGCCGGTTGCACAAATACGCATGGCGGGTGAACAGGCTCAGGCCAACGCGCTGGCGGCACTGGCGCTGGGCGAAGTGATGGGACTGCCCATGGCCGACATGCTGACCACGCTGAAAACCTTCCCCGGCTTGCCGCACCGTACACAGTTTGTCGCCGAGGTTGGTGGCATCCGCTGGGTCAACGATTCCAAAGGCACTAATGTGGGAGCCACGCTTTCTGCCGTGCAGGGTTTGAGCGGACCACTGGTGTTGATCGCTGGTGGACAAGGTAAGGGCGCTGATTTTTCACCACTGGTGGGCGCCATAAAAGGCAAGGTACGTACGGTTATTTTGCTGGGTGAAGATGCGTCACTGATGGAAAAAGCCCTGGCGGATGTTGTGCCGGTGGTGCGTGTGTCTTCTACAGAGGGATCGATGGAAGAGGCTGTGACACAAGCGCAGTCTCTTGCACGGCCCGGAGACACGGTGCTGTTGTCACCGGCCTGTGCCAGTTTCGACATGTTTGCCGGTTTTGCTGCGCGGGGTGAAGCCTTCATGGCAGCCGTACGCGCATTGTCAGTCGTCGGAGGAGATGGGTCATGAGCACGGATACGATTCCCGTACTGCGTAATTTTGTCCATACCGCGAATGTGACAGCGAGTCAGCGTCATGGGCGTTTTCCGCTGGATGTGGGCCTGCTGGGGGCGGCCATTATGTTGCTGGCCGTGGGGCTGGTGATGGTGGCGTCAGCATCGGTGTCCATTGCCGAACGCCAGATGAATGACCCGCTCTTTTACTTATGGCGACAGAGCGCTTTTGTGATGCTGGGTTTGCTGATGGGTTTTGCGGTATTGAATGTGCGTCTGGTGTATTGGGAGCGTCTCGGCCCCTGGTTTTTGCTGCTGGGGATGAGTTTGCTGGTAGCGGTGTTGCTGCTTGGCCGTGAAATCAATGGCAGTGTGCGCTGGCTGTCACTGGGGCCGGTGAATTTCCAGCCGTCGGAAATGATGAAGTTATTTATCGTGGTTTATCTGGCGGGTTATCTGGTGCGGCGCGGCGATGAAGTGCGTGAATCTGTGACGGGCTTTCTCAAACCCATGCTACTGGTGGGCCTGATCGGTGTGCTGTTATTGCTGGAACCTGATTTTGGTGCTGCCGTCGTGATCACCGCTACGGTGCTGGGCATGATGTTTTTGGGGGGTGTACGGCTGTGGCAATTTGCCGTGTTGTTTCTTGGCATGTCCGCTGTAGTGGCTGCCGTGGCGGTGTCCTCCCCCTACCGGGTAGAGCGCCTGACGTCATTTGTGAACCCCTGGGCGGACCCGTTTGACAGCGGTTTTCAGCTCACCCAGGCATTGATTGCCTTTGGTCGCGGTGAGTGGATGGGCGTGGGCCTGGGGAGCAGCGTGCAGAAACTGTTTTACCTGCCCGAAGCGCACACGGATTTTTTGTTTGCCGTACTGGCCGAAGAACTGGGCCTGATCGGTGTGGTGCTGGTGATTGGCCTGTTTGTGCTGATTGTGTGGCGTGCCTTTGTGGTGGGGCAGTCAGCGGCGCAGGGTGGTAATCGTTTTGGTGCTTATACGGCTTATGGTATTGGCATATGGCTGGGTTTGCAGGCGTTTATTAATCTCGGTGTGAACATGG
>JAADIL010000147.1 GCA_013151355.1 Gammaproteobacteria bacterium | reverse complement strand
AAGGCCCACACACCGGCGGCGGTCAGCACCGTCGCCAGTAATAAAATCATCAACCGCTGGATCAGGGAAAAACGAATCAGGGAGGCAATCATGGGTTATTCACTCCCTGCGCCGTACTGCCAATGGGACTTGAGTTCAGCGACGCCACTACTGACAACATTCGTATCAGCCGTAATACCACTGATGACCGGTATCCAACCTCCCGTTGCAGTACCGGTTTCAATCACCACCGGCTCAAACCTGCCATTACCCAGCACTTTGAAAACATAATTCTGGTCACCAAGCCGAAACACCGCCGAAGCAGGCACCATCAATCCCTTGCTGGCCATACCACTGAGAGTAACTTCGGCATACATACCCGGCAGCAACCGTCCGTCCGGGTTGGCCAGCACAATGCGGCCACTCACGGTCTGACTCAAGGTCTCTACCGCGCCACCCAAAGACTCCAGTGTCCCGCGATATATCTGTCCCGGACTGGCCTGCACACGAATTTGTGCCGCAACACCTGTACTGACCTGCGGCAGACTGGCCACCGGAATCTGCACCACGGCCCACAGGGTACTGAGATCATCGACCCGAAAAGCCACCTGCCCGACGCCGAGCAACTGGCCGGACTCAATTTCCACCCTCGTTACCAGACCATCGATAGGACTGATCAAATCAAACACCGCCAGCCGGTCGGGTTGTTTGGCCAGCTGCCTGATCTGCTGATCCGAAAGCCCGGCCAAAGACAACAGACGACGACGCGCTTCCAGCGTGGCACGGGCACTTTTATATTCACTGTCTACCTTTAACCAGCGGCTCTCCGCCACCACACCGTCTTTCCACAAACCTTCGATGCGGGTGCGTTCAGTCTCAGCCAGTTCAAAACGTGCCAGTGCCTCCAGATAACCGGCCTGTGCCTGACCCAGACTATGACTGCGTAACTGCGCCAACACCTGCCCTTTGCGTACCTTTTCATTGGTGGCAACAACCCGCAACGTTGTCACCAAACCATCCACTACGGGTGCAACACGGTGGGTTCTGCGCCGGTCGGCAGTGAGAATACCGTTCAGTTTCAACTGCGTGAGACTTTCCCGGCTACTCACAGCGGTAGTCTCCAGACTGGCATTAGCCAATTGTGCCGGAGTGAGCTGCAACTCCACCGCAAAAACGGATACCGGGGTAACAATAAAAAGTAATACAAAAGCCAACATGGTCATTGGTTTATTCATGATGAGTATCCTGTGCGGCAATCGCCTGTACGTTAATTTTTTCTTCTGCTCGTCCCTGAACCTGCTTTTCATCAACAAAACGACGGCCAGACGCCAGACGCAATTCCGCTGCCTCCTGCCAGGCTTCCTGTAATAACTCCAGATAACGTTCACGAGCGTCAAAGTAAGTATTATTGGCATCAATAAGGGAAAGGATTTCCATTTCGCCATTGGCGTAAGCCTTGCGGGTCAAATCAAAAACCTGTTGCGCAGGCTTAAACACCCGGTTGCGATAATGCTTGCCTTGCTGCACCAGATGACCAAGATGCAAATAACTCTGTTGCAGGCGACTGCCCAGGTCTCGTTCCAAAACCTGAAGCTCCGACTGTATCCGGGCCACTTGCGCACGGGCTGCGCTAATGCGTCCACTGCTGCGATTCCAGAGCGGGAGCGTGAAACCAACACCAATACCATTCACATTCTGACGCCGACCGTTAAGCGAATCCCGCTCACGAAACAGACTTAACGTCGGGTCAGGTATCCGTTCAGCACGTACCAGCCTGACTTCCGCCTGTGCCGCTTCAAGCTGCTGCCTCACTGCCAGCAATGCCGGGTGTTGTGACAGGCCCACCTGCAATTGCGCCAACGCAGGCATGGCATTGAAAGGCTCCAGCGGCGTCAGTTGCAATCTTGTCTCTGTTGCCCCGGAGGCTAAACCCAGATAGGCACGGAACCGGCTCAATGCTTCGTTGGCTTCACCTTCGGATCTATCGAGAATTTGTTGTGCGGTCTCACGGATGAGATCAAGACGCAAGCGCTCCAGTCGCGAGAGCTCCCCGGCCTGCTCCCGTTGGCGTCCCGCATCCTGCAAGGTATTCGCCAGCTGCAAACGCAGCTCGGCCAGACGCAGACGTTCTGCCGCCAGCTGCAGGTTGTGATAACGCTGCGCCACCTGTGTTTCCAGGCGCACCTGTTGATACCGACGCTGGCTGCGGGCCGCATCCAGCTGCGCTTCGGCCGCACTGCGCTGATGACCGAGACGGCCACCCAGCGGCAAAGGCTGACTAAACGCAAACTGGGTAAAATCAGTGCCACTGCGGCCTTCATCCTTGCTCATCGCATCATCAGCGCGCAATTCAATTTGTGGATTCGGCCATACCCCGGCCTGTTTCAACTCACCCTCGCG
Source organism: Gammaproteobacteria bacterium (assembly GCA_013151355.1). Taxonomy (GTDB): domain Bacteria; phylum Pseudomonadota; class Gammaproteobacteria; order SZUA-152; family SZUA-152; genus SZUA-152. Next base: position 7,978 of record JAADIL010000147.1, on the reverse strand, counting down.
AGCACTCACTACCGCCTCTGCCCCGCGTGTTTCCGGTGCAATTTCTATCACGCGCTGAATGCTGTTTTCCAGCGTCCATAATTCCTGTGCCTGTACCGACAACGGCGCGATAAAGAACAACATGAGCCCGTACATTGCTATCCGACACCCTTTCTGGCCCAACAAACAAAAATGATTCAACATTCGCAACTCCTGTCATAATGCTGGCGTAGTATCAGCCAGGCACTGGTCCGGTGCCATTGTGACAACACAATATGGAAAACCTTCAGCGATAAAACTGCAGCACCGCGCAGCACAGACCCGGGCTCGTACATCAACAATGCCAGCAAATAATTAAACGGGACTTAAATTGGCGGAGCGCGCAATGGAGGGGAAAATAAATATCGCCAGGAAAAAGTGACAGCTCTGTCACGATGACGATGGAATAACCGTTGGGAAAACCCCGGGAGGAGCAAAGCCAGCACAGTGAGCCATAAAGCCGACACCAGCACGCTGCCGGAAACTTTTTTCAGCAACACATCCGGGCTTGCATCCAGCTCTGACACTATCTCATTGTGATATCCGGCATGAGAAAGATCCGAAGAAAGATGAGGCGCGCTCAACGATGAAGGCCCTGCCAACATCATCCCGGAAGAAGCATGGGCGTGTTGTTGCTCATGATCATGACCCAGACTATGCACATGCAGCGTGACATTCTGGGCACACAACAGCGCCACAGAAAGTAATAATACCCATAGAGACAGGGCGCACGTTTTTATCTGACGAAAAATCATCGGGCAGTTTAAGCGAATAATTTTGTCAAAATCAAGTTTTGCCAATGTAGTGTGAGACCAAATGTGAAACCAAAGACAACCACCGCCACGCTGTGTCATCGAAAGCTTGTTCCGGGGATATACCCGTAGCGATTGGATTCAGGTGTTCAGTGTGTGTCATATTCATTTCATGACAAGGCGAAATGACGAAGAATGGCCGGTCTGTTGTAAGGAATTTCAACGTAGCCATGAAATAAATACCGAAACCTCAATCGCTACGGATATATTTATATGTGTCCTTGTTTACATCCCTGCACAGTTTTGAACCCTTTGAAAAACATACCGAAAGCATAGTACGGTCGATGCTGACCGGGCTGGAACATTGAATCCATACATAGCACCATACAAACCTCGAAAAACCCCGAAAAAAAGAAAAGTATTATGAGTGAGCCCACTCCCGTTATTCGTTATGCCCAGTGGATCACCCGCCATCCCTGGCTGGTGATGCTGACCGCCATACTGATGATAACAGGCGCTGGCAGTGGTATCAGACACCTGGTTTTTAAAACCGACTACCGGATTTTTTTCAGCAGCGATAACCCGCAGCTGCTCGCTTTTGAGGCACTGGGAGCCATGTACACCAAAAATGACAACGTCATGTTTGTCCTGGCTCCCAAAGATGGTAATGCCTTCAGCGAAGAAACGCTGGAAGCGGTAAAAACACTGACAGAAAAAGCCTGGCAAACACCCTATTCCATTCGTGTCGATTCGCTGGCCAATTTTCAAAACACCGAAGCCGAAGGTGATGATTTACTGATAAGAAGTCTAATCGATGAAGAGATCGAACTGTCTGATGACAATCGCAAAAAAATAAAACGCATTGCACTCAGCGAGCCCATGCTGCTAAACCGCCTCGTTTCCGATCGCGCCCACGTCACTGGCATCAACGTCACCGTGCAGCTGCCCGGCAAAAAATCGACTGAAGTACCGGAAATCGCCACTTTCGCACGCAATCTTGCTGCGGAAATTGAGGCACAGTATCCACAAATTGACATCTATCTGAGCGGCGTGGTGTTCATGAACAACGCATTCTCCGAGGCCACAAGAAGCGATATAAAAAAACTGGTACTCATCAGCTTTATATTGATGCTGATCACCCTCGGGCTGATGATTCGCGGCTTCTCCGGCACATTCGCCACCCTGCTGGTCATCATCAGCTCCATCGTAACGGCCATAGGTCTGGGAAGTTATCTGGGCTTCCCCATTACTGCACCCTCTGCTGCTACACCCACTATTGTGCTCACCATAGCCATCGCTAACTGCGTGCATATTCTCGTTACGATGCTGCACGAAATGCGTATGGGGCGTGAAAAAAAAGCGGCCATCGTCGAAAGTCTGCGCATTAATATGCAACCGGTATTTCTCGCCAGCCTCACGACTACCCTGGGTTTTTTAAGTATGAATTTTTCCGACGCGCCACCCTTTCAACACCTCGGCAACATGGTGGCGATAGGCGTGGTCGCCTCTTTCTTTTTATCAGTCACATTTTTACCGGCGATGATGTCTGTATTGCCCGTGCGCGTACGCCCTGTTGTCAATGATGACAGCCATCTGATGCATCGTGTTGGTGATTTTGTGGTTAAACAACGCCAAAAACTGATTTTGGGCATGACCATCCTGGTCATCGTTTTGGTGGCTTCAATACCCCGCAATGAAATGAATGACGTATTTGTGCATTATTTTGACGAGACCATGCAATTTCGTAAAGATGCCGACTTCATGACAGAAAACCTTACGGGCCTTTATATCATCAGCTACTCACTGGACTCTGGTGAGCCTGGAGGTATCAGCAATCCCGAATACCTGCGGGAAGTCAGCGCCTTTGCAGACTGGTATCGCGAGCAACCAGAAACCATTCACGTCAACAGCATTACCGATATTATGAAACGGCTCAATAAAAATATGCACGGTGATGAACAAAGCTGGTACAAACTGCCTGACAAGCGCAACCTGGCAGCACAATATTTGCTGTTATATGAAATGTCACTGCCTTACGGGTTAGACCTTAATAATCAGATCAACGTGGAAAAATCTGCCACACGCTTTACTGCCACCCTGCAAACCCTGTCAACCAATGACCTGCTGGCACTGAACAAACGCGCCAACGACTGGCTGGAAAAAAATACTCCACACATCAGTAACAAGGAAGGCAGTGGAGTGTCAATAATGTTCGCGGACATTGGAAAACGTAACATCATCGGCATGCTGACAGGTACCGCCCTCGCATTGATCGGTATTTCATTTATCCTGATTATTGCCCTGCGTTCAGTCAAAATTGGTCTGCTGAGTCTGATCCCCAATCTGGTGCCAGCGGCTATGGGTTTCGGCCTGTGGGGATTACTGGTGGGCGAGGTAGGGCTCAGCCTCTCTATTGTTGCAGGCATGACTCTGGGTATCGTGGTCGATGATACCGTGCATTTTCTCAGTAAATACCTGCGTGCCCGTCGGGAAAAAGGCCTGGATGCCGAAGAAGCCGTGCGATATGCATTCCGCAGCGTAGGCATGGCCCTGCTTACCACCTCGGTAGTATTGGTAGTCGGCTTCATGGTGTTGTCATTATCCAGCTTTGAGCTGAATGCCGGCATGGGACTGCTCACCGCCATCATTATCACCTTTGCCCTATTAGCTGACTTTTTATTGTTACCTCCCGTTCTTATGTTGTTTGACAAAAAGAAAACCAGTAAACAGTCCGCCATTAACAAATCTGGTTATGCGTAATTTTTTGAAAAATATAAAATTCTTTGTCTTCTGAGTCGCCTGCGGAAGATGGAAGTGATAGACAAACAAGATATCCAGGTTATTTTGTCACGCCTCCTTACCCCCTGCCTCCATGCAGTCATCAGCTTCAGCCCGTCTTCGTTCATTCTGATTGAACAAAAGTGCAGAAATAGTCATTCTGTTTCGGGATTTTGTGATTGAAGCACAGGCGAGACAGGCTGAGGCCGGGATGCCAATTGTATAAATTATTTATTTCCATTCCTGATCACAAAGCCATAAAACCTGACACAAAAGCGCGGAGATGCGGAAAATGCAAAGAGATACTTTTTCCCGTTATTCTCTCATCCTTTGCGCTCTCTGCGTCTCCGCGCCTTTGTGTTGGATTTTCATTACCCAAACTCTGCTGCATATACGCTGAAAACAGGGCAATTTAGCCCTTAATTCACATCGAATATGACGCACACTGAACACCTGAATATCAAACGCTACAGATACAATTGTTGTAAAATCAGGAATGGGACGCATTCCAGGCTGTCAAAATCAGTCATTTTACTGATATTTGCTCTCCCCGGCTTATGGCATCCAGAGAGTTTAAAAAAAACAGACTAGAACATACCGATAAATAGTGATAAAAAGGACGGACCTCAGCAAAAGGAGACAAGCTGACACTTCAATTCTCAAAATCCTGCGAAGTCGTGATGAATGGAAAGACAAAACCATTCAACATACCGATAAACTCCGGAAATCCGGAAAACGCCAATAAAAACAGCTCACCTCATCACCTCAAGGCGTAGCCTGGCACGGTCATATACGGCGAGGATAAAAACATTGCCTCCGCTGAAACGATATCTCATGGATACCCTGCCTGTGGAAATGAGGAAAGCCGATAGTCTGGCTGACCAGGAAAACAAGTGTCTTTTGCAAACTTTACCGTCAGTCCAAAGAAAGACAAATGCAAAGAAAGCAACGAGGCATCGGAAAGCGAATGACAAGTAAAGCAACCCGCTGGAAGAATAAAGCCGGGTGTAACAATACTGTCAGACAGAAAAATGTACAAAAATCATAACCCGTATCAACAGAAGACCTCCGTAAAAATCTTCGGATTTTTGAACCATTTTAATTCACCAGGATATTCTTATGCTTGAAGCCATCATCATTATTACTTCGATCATTGTCATCTTCACCATCGCTATTATCGTTCGTGCCATGTGGGACCCGTTCTACTGCTGTTTCATGACCACTTCGGATATTGGCGTATTGTCATCCGCATCGCTTATCAAAATCTCATCTTCAGTTTATATAAGTGAACATTTCATTAACTCGGGCAACTCCGGGAAATGGGCGCGGAGTATAACCAAGTTCTCACGAATGCTTGTGGTGGTTCATAACGGGGAATTGTGTTTGTACAACCCTTGCCCTTTGACAACAGAGCTGCGAAAAGAACTGGCTGAGCTGGGCCGCATCCGGCGTGTTGTTGTGACCAACTGTTTTCATTACGCGTTTCTCTCACAATACATCGACGCCTGTCCCGAAGCGACTTTCCTGGTTCCGCAAGGCATGATGTGGAAACGGCCCGAGTTTCAACAACATTGTATAGCAATCCCGGCAGCAACAGAGGGTTCGTTATTTCCAGGCACGCATTACTTCAGACTACCCGACTTTTATCAGGAACATGTGATATTCGTCGAGGAGGCGAACTTGCTTTACTGTAGTGATACGCTCTATATCAGGGAGCCTGAAACACGTCCTCATGGTCGACTTGAAGTCCGCCTGATGCAAGGGTTCATACGGTTAATCAGCTTTTCACAGCCTTGCGGGGCGATACATTACTTTGATTATGTAAGACAGTTTCGTTTACCGGGTTCAAATGATCTGCATAAAAAGAACGTGGAAAGTTGGCGCAAGATTTTCGCACTGCCCATTACTCGCGTAACAACCGGCCACGGAGTATTCTGCGGATGTGTATCGGTAACAAAAGCCGAACTGGAAAACCTCTTGCGTTGCATTGAGCGCAAGGATGGGTGGATGGACCGGGCTGGCCGGATGGTGTTTCGTATGTGTATACGGAGGTCACCCATTCGCTACAGAGACTGGACATGCCTGTACGATGAAGAGGCACAATTTGGTTACCACCCTTCTGTAAAGGAAGAAGAGGAACCAGGCTTGCGTTGTTGTATTTCTGAAACACCCAATAAAGAATGAAAAATAAACAACCTCGCAGCAAGCTATCTCGCTTCGCGAAGCGGGGTATTACACTGCCAGTTCGAACGCTTACGCAGCAAGCTGCGGGGAATTGAACCCAAAGAGATTAAATAACGTGTGCATACTGGTGCCCGTATTTAGTTTGTGCTGGCACATCCTGACCGAACAAAAGTGCAGGAATAGTCGTTCTGTTTCGAGCTTTTGTGATTGAAAAACGGGCACCAAAACCAGATGCTTCAGGCAAATACGGGCTGAAGCAGAGATGCCAATGGTATACGTTATTTAATTTCCATTCCTTAGCACCTTCCAATCTCTTATTTTAGATATTCTGGATATTCAACAGTCACATCCAGATCTTTCAGTATCACTGTATGTATACCCGTAATTGGTTTCGCCCCACTTTTACCTTGACGTTTGAGTACGTTAAGATGTTCCCGAGGGGAGGATTCCGCCGCGTAGCGGTTTCCAACCAAGGAGTTATTATGAAAATTGGCATACTTACCATTACCATCCTTCCTGTCATGCTTTTATCTGCCTGTGTATCCAGCAGCAAATTTGAGTCCGCACTGGCCGAGAAGGATGCTATGCGCCAATCCCTGGAAAGCGCCCAGGATGAAATTAGTCGCAATAAAGAGACAATCAAAAAAACAGAGCAGGAACTGGAGGCTGCCAGAATGCAGGTTGCAATAGCACAGGATGAATTAAACCAGCTTGAAGCAAAAAAACAGGCGCTTCAAAAAGACCTTTCCGAATCTCAGGCACAAATGGCCACACTCAGTAATATTGAGGCTGAAACCAAACGCCGCAATGAAATATACGCACAATTTGTTAATCGACTGCAAAGCATGATCGACGGGGGCCAATTAACGGTCAGTATTGAACAGGGCCGAATTGTAATTAATCTTCCAAACAATGTGCTGTTCAAAAGCGGAAGCGCCAACCTGAATCCCGAAGGTAAAGAAGCCCTGACTCAAATCGCTGCGGTACTTGCCCAGTTCTCGGACAGGCGTTTTCAGATTGAAGGGCATACTGACAACATGCCCATTAAAAGTGCACGGTTTCCCAGCAATTGGGAACTGTCCACTTCCAGGGCATTAACTGTTGTCCACCTGCTAACCGCTATGGGTGTTGCATCCGAGAACATTTCTGCCGCCGGTTTTGGTGAATTTCACCCAAGAGCTGACAATGAAACTGAAGAAGGTCGAAAACTCAATCGCCGCATCGAGATTGTTATGTTGCCAAACCTTGACATTCTGTCCAGCGAGCTGCCAAAAGTAGCGCCTTAGACGTGCACGTAATAACTTCCCGATTTAGCACTCAGGTTTAGTTCGTATTCGTTCGTTCTGATTGAGCAAAACCGCAGGAATAGTTGTTTTGTTTCGCGGTTTTGTGATTGAAGAACGGGCAAATACGAGCTGAAGATGAGATGCAAAACCGGGAAGTTATTGCATACCCATTCCTGAGTGGCCTGAAACATAAGGGCTCGACATAATTATTCGTATTTATGTCGAGCTCGATGGAATAGACGCGCTCATTACCCGTAAATTTTATACCCTTCGTTGAAGATACCAAAAATAGTGTTTGACATCTTGCAACTTTTTTACTACTTTCTGTAATAACAGAAACAACTGAAGAGAGTGACGATGAAGCTGACACCCGTTATGGAAAAATATGTCCTGCATTGGGGAGAGATGGGCACTCGCTGGGGTGTTAACCGCACGGTAGCGCAAATACATGCTCTGCTTTTCCTGGCTTCCGATCCTTTAAATGCCGAAGACATTACTGAGACGCTGGGTGTAGCACGCTCGAATGTCAGCACCAGCATCAAGGAACTACAATCATGGAAGCTGGTTAAAACGGTACATTTGCTGGGCGACCGCCGTGACCACTTTGAGACCATGAAAGACCCCTGGGAACTGTTTTACACCATTATGGAAGGACGTAAACAGCGAGAGCTGGACCCCACGATGTCAGTACTGCGTGAATGCGTGCTGGACAGCGAAAACGACAAAGAAACGCCTGTGGAGGTAAAACAACGTATCAGGGATGTACTGAAATTTATGGAAGCCCTGGATACCTGGCACAGTCAGATTAAAGGGTTACCGAAATCAACCTTGTTGAAGCTCATCAAGCTGGGTGCCAGAGTGCAAGGTTTTTTGGGCTCAAAATAGCCCTTGTTTTGCCTGTTTATTTCTGTTTTTACAGAAATAAACGAAACCTGTCTGACAGGCAACTTCGTGCCACGG
>JAADIL010000248.1 GCA_013151355.1 Gammaproteobacteria bacterium | reverse complement strand
TAGTGTTTTTCTCTGCGACCTCTGCGTTTATAACTCGCCATTTGTCAGCACCACTACACATCATTTCCCCTGCACTGAAACGCTTGTTCGGAGGTCAGCCTCTGGGTTCCGGCTAAAAACACGTCGGAATAACGGTATTTTCAACAACTAACAGAACGATTTAGCCCTTAATTCACATTAAGGGCCTGTTGGTGAAACCGCTGCGCTTGTTCCACCCTGCCGTTTTACGCTGTGTTGAATATAGCGGAACAAAAAAATCTATAAATACCCTAACCCCAACCTCTTCCCGGGTAGGGCCTGGTCTGATGACTATGGGGTTGGGGGGCCTGATTTTTCGGTGCATTGTTTTTCCTTCCTGGATGCGCTGACACACATACAGTTAGACACAATCTAAATTTCTCGTGTAAAATATAGACGCAGTCTAAAAACAGGGCGAGTTTTTCGTAACCCTGTCATTAAATACAAGAGGAGATTGTTGTGAAAGTTTTGTTGAAGTTTGTGTTGCCAGTTTGTTCCGGCATTGTTTTGGCCGTGTTGTCTGTTACTGTTTCGGCCTTTGATGTATTGCCTGAGGTCGCCCCGGCCCCGGTTGATAACCCTGTTACTCCCGCCAAAGTAGAGTTGGGCAAGCAATTGTTTTTTGATCAACGCCTGTCGGTGAATGGCACGGTATCCTGTAATTCCTGCCACAGCGTTATGGCCAACGGCACCGACAACCGTCCAGTATCCGTGGGTGTGTTTGACAAACGCGGTGGTCGCTCGGCTCCCACAGTGTGGAATGCTGCTTTTCTTTCGGTCCAGTTTTGGGACGGTCGTGCCGCAAGCCTGGAAGATCAGGCCCGGGGGCCAATTCTTGCTGATGTGGAAATGGGGATGCCCAGCGAAGCGGCTGTGGTTGCTCGTCTGCAACAGATTCCTGGTTACGTCACGCAGTTCGAAGCCGTATTTGGAGGTAAGGATTCACTTACTTACGATAACGTTGCTCGCGCCATTGCTACTTTCGAGCGTACTCTGATCACTCCCGACTCAGCGGTGGATCGCCACCTGAAAGGTGACAAGTCAGCATTGTCCACAGCAGCCAAACGGGGCATGAAGCTGGTGGAAAAACTGGGCTGTATTGCCTGCCACACCGGCCCCAACTACGCTGGCCCGGCCAACTTGCCTGTGGGTCAGGGTTTCTATCAGAAGTTCCCCACCTATCCCAGTGAGTACGACAAGCAGTATGGCTTGAAGGCCGACCCGGGGCGGTACGAAGTGACCGGCAACGACGTTGACAAGCACATGTGGCGAGTACCCACTTTGCGCAATGTGGCGCTCACCGCACCGTATTTCCACAACGGTTCGGTGCCAACGCTGGACGAGGCTGTGCGAGTGATGGCCAGAGCCCAGCTCAATACGGTGTTGAAGGATGCCGAAGTGTCGGACATCGTGGCTTTTCTCAACGGCCTCAGTGGCGAGTTCCCGGCAATCACTATGCCGCGCCTGCCGGAGACACCCAACAGCACGTTATTGAAGAAATAGTTCGGGTTATCGCGGACGCATGGCCGGGTTGTCGAAAGATGGCCCGGCCATTTTTTGCCCGGGGTTTTTGTTGTTGCCCGGGTCTGGTTAATTTGCAGGGTTTGGTAATCCTGTGTTGCTTCGTGTATATCCGTAAACTTCGCTGTTTTCTCATTTTTCGGGCCCCAACCCACAAAGCCTGGCAATGGCCTGAAGGTAATCTTCCAGCACGGAATTCTGACTTGACATTAACTGCGCCGCCTTTTCACCAAAAACGGCAGCGGCCTGTGGATCAGCCAGCCAGATACTTAATGTCTCGCGCAACGCCTGTTCATCTGCGATCTGTTTTGCGCCACCTGCCTGTAACAGTAGTTGTGTTTCTTCGGTGAAGTTTGTCATGTGTGGCCCGAAGACGATGGGCTTGCCCAGTCGCGCGGGTTCCAAAATATTGTGGCCTCCATGAGGAATGAGTGAGCCTCCCATGAATACACAGTCTGCACCGGCTATAAAACCTTCCAGTTCGCCCAATGTATCGGCGAGATAGATTTTGGTGTCGGCATTGATGGTATTACCGCGACTGCGTATGGCAATGGTTTGGTTGGTGAGTTGTTTGAGTATGTCATCCCGACGTTGAGGGTGGCGAGGGGCAATAACCAGCAGTCGGCCTTGTGTTTGTTGTGGTGTTTGTTGCGCCATTTTTTCCCAGACATGGGCGAGTTGCTGCTCTTCATTGTCGTGTGTAGAGGCGGCGAGCACATACGGGCGGCCAAGATCGATAGCTTGTGTTTCGTCAGTATTATTAGTGTTGGCCCACTTGATGTTGCCAGATAAATGTACTTTATCAGCAGGTGCGCCTAACTGAATATAGGCGTCGGCATCATCTGCCGAGCGAGCCAAAATGGCATCGACATTTTTCAGGGTTACGGCATAAAGTTTTTTTATCCAGGTGGCGGGATGACGGCTGCGCGAGGAAAGTCGGCCATTAATGATAATTAACGGAATATTTTGCCGGGCAATGTTTTCAAACAGATTGGGCCACAGTTCGGTTTCCATGATCAGTGCGGCGCGGGGTTTTACGGCACGCAGGAATCGCCGTGTTGCGCCGGGCCAGTCCATGGGCAAATAGAGATGTTGCACGTCTGCTGGCAGGCGTTGTTGCGCGAGTGCGGCTCCGGTGGGAGTAACGGTGGTGACTGTCACGGGAACGTGTGGGAAGCGCTCCCGCAGGATGGTTATTAATGCCTGGGCGGCGATGAGTTCACCCACCGAGGCGGCGTGTAACCATAGCGGAGCATCAATGCGCTGTGGCAGGCTGGTACCGAGTCGTTGGCGGAACAAACGCAATTCTCCGGCACGTGCGGCTTGCCAGGCGTTAAAAATCAGAAGCAGAGGCGCGAGCAGGCGCAGTAGCAAGCGATAACGAAACAGTTCCTTGCTCATGGTTGTGTTTCTTCGTGGCGCTGGCGGTCACGATCCCGGGTGCGTTTTTTGTCAGCCCAGCTATACAGGCCGGGTTCGCCTTCCGGGCGGGTTTTGAAGCGACGGTGTAACCACAAGTATTGTTCTGGTACTTTGCGTACCTGTTGTTCGATAATGGCATTGATGCGAGTGGCGTCAGCCACGTCATCATCACCAGGGAAGTCAGTGAGTGCTGGCAGCAGGATCAGTTTGTAACCGCTGTCGTCATCAAGGCGTTGGGAGAAGAAAGGCACCACGGGTGCGCCGGATAACCTGGCCAGTTTGGAGGTCATCACCAGTGACGCGGTTTGTACGCCGAAGAAGGGTGCAAATACGCTGTTGCGGTGGCCGAAATCCTGATCCGTGGCATACCACACAACAGTTCCCTCTCGTAACGCCCGAACCATACCGCGCATGTCTCTGCGCGAGATGATTTTGTCCAGATGGGTTTCCCGTGAATGCTTGATGATTGCCTCGAACAGAGGGTTGTCATGTTTACGGTACATTGCGGCGCAAGGGTGGAACTGCGACAGCAAGCGGCCGCTGATTTCCAGGCTGGTGAAATGTGCGCCCAGCAGTAGCACGCCCTTGCCCGGGGCGGTGGCTTGTTGCAGATGTTCCAGCCCTTCTATTTTTACCCGTCTGGTCAGCATCTTGTCTTTGCCCCACCAGGCCAGGCCGGTTTCCATCAGGCTGATGCCTGCGGAGCGGAACGTTTTGCGAACCAACACCTGCTGGGCGTCAGCATCCAGCTCGGGAAAACAGAGGGTGATATTACATTGGGTGATGTGACGGCGGCGGCGGGCCAGGTGATACATTGTTATTCCGAGCAACGAGCCCAATTGCATTTGCAGGCTGAACGGCAGACGGCTCAGCATCCATAATGCGCCCAGGCCCAGCCAGGTGGGCCAGTAACGGGGATGCAAGAAGGTGCCGGGCCTGAAAGGGTCGTTTGCTTTGTGATGTTCGATGGAATTCACGGGGTAGTGGCTGGCGACTGGAAGTGGCTACCATTATGACATGCGGTGTACCAGAAGCAGTGGTGTTTGTTTCTCCCGGATTATTCAGGCCGTACAGCGTTTGGTGTGTGCAAATTAATGCAGCCAGTTGTTGATTGCTTGCAGACTGTCAGTGGTCAACAAACCGGCAGCCTGTTTGAGGCGCAGGGTATCCAGAATATAATCGTAACGGGATTGGGCATAGTTGCGCTGGGCGCTGAACAGGTTGCGGCGGGCGAGCAACACATCAACCGTGGTGCGGGTGCCAACGTCGTAACCCGCCTCGGCGGCACGCAGTGCGCTTTGGTTGGAGATCAGTGCCTGCTTGAGTGCCTGGACGCGGCTGATGCCAGAGAGTACACCAAGATAGGCGTTGCGCACCTGACGCTGGGCGTTGCGGCGTTGTTCTTCCAGTGATTGTCGGCTGGCTTCAAGCAAATGCAGTGCCTGACGGGTTTGCGAGCTGGTGCGGCCACCTGCGTAAATGGGCAGCTTAAAACGCAGACCGACGGAGCTGGTGTCGGCGGTGGAGCCAAAAAAGAGGCTTTTATTATCGCTGTAGGAATAGCTGGCTTCGAGATCAAGAGTCGGGTAGTGGCCGCTGCGTTGCCGGGCCACGTCTTCCCGGGATTCATCCAGTGCAGCCTGAGCGGCCAGCAAGGCAAGGTTTTGCTCCAGGGCAGTGCGAGTCCATTGCTCAATGTCTTCCGGGTCGGGGCGCACCAGGGTGATATCGTCGTTCAGTTTGTCCAGTTTGCTGTGATAGGTGCCGGTGAGGGTGCGCAGTGCTTCGATGCGGTTGTCGAGCTGATTGCTGGCGAGAATTTCCTCAGCCAGAGTCAGGTCGTAGCGGGCCTGGGATTCATGCACGTCGGTGATGGCGACCAGGCCCACGTCGAAGCGTTGTTGGGTCTGTTCAAGCTGGCGTTTGATGGCAAGCTTTTCGGCACGGGCGAATTCCAGGTCATCACGACGGGCGAGGATGTCGAAATAGGCCTCGGCTACGCGTAATTGCAGATCTTGCAGGGCTGCTTCGTATTCGGCATTGGCGCGGGTGACGCTGTGCTCGGCCAGACGACGAGTGACGTCATTGTCACGCCGGTAAAGGGGCAATGTCAGGTCAAGAGAATAGCTGGTGCCGCTGATGTTGCCAGAGCGGCGTACAGGCTTGGTAGCGTTCCCCCTGCCTTCAGTGTGGTTGGCGTTGAAGTCAATACCGGGCAGGAAATTGGCACGGCTTTGCGGCAGTATTTCCAGCGAGGCAGCATAGTTTGCATTGGCTTGCTGAATGACCGGGTCGTTACCCGCCGCCAGATTATAAATATCCATCAGGGATTCGCTGTGGGCGGTGGCGCTGATGAATAACAGCGCCAGACCGGGGAGGCCGGTGCAGGTCACCGCATTGCGGCAACGGAAGCGGTGTTGAAAGGGGCGTGGAGGACGTAAAAAGCGTCGCATGTTGTACTCCTTGTTTGTGCCTGTTCTGTGCCTGGCGGGAATTGCCGTACAGGAGGTGTAACGGTGAAAAGTGACTAAAAAACCATGGTTAAAAACTGAGGCTAAAAAACGGTGGTTAAAAAACAAAGGCTGATGGCTGCTCGGCGTTGACAAGTGCAGGGAAGTCCGTTTCAAACAGGCATTTGCTGTTCCATTCTGTTTCGCTGACCCGGGTAATGAGAAATACCTGCATTACGGGTGATTGGCCGACAATGGCGACCATACGACCGCCGACAGTTAATTGTTGTTGAATACTTCCGGGTAAAATCGGCAGCGAGCCGGTAATGGCGATAACGTCGAAAGGACCGTCTTGATCCCAGCCTTGTGCGGCGTCGCCCTGTAACAACGTCACATTGTCGATGCCCCGGGTAGCGAGACGTTCCTGAGCGGTGGCCATGATGTCAGCATCAATTTCGATGCTGTGTACCTGCTTGCCCAGTCTGGCGAGCAGTGCGGTGAAATAGCCGCTGCCTGTACCGATTTCCAGAATCGAGTCTTCGGGCTGGATGTTCAGCGCCTGTAACAGGCGGCCTTCCATGATGGGCTTCATCATCATCTGTCCATTGGGCAGGGGAATATTGATATCGGAAAAGGCCAGATCACGGTAGTTGGCAGGGACAAAGGCTTCGCGGGGGGTATTGGAAATCACCTCCAGCACACGTTGATCCAGCACTTCCGCCGGGCGGATTTGCTGCTCAATCATATTGAAGCGGGCTTGTTCAGTATTGGATTCCATGTTGTCTGCCATTGAGATTGTCATTGTTTTTCGTTACCCGGTGTTGAATATCAAACTACAGGAAAAGACGGGACAGGTTACGAGGTTTGTCGGGGTGAGGCAAGGGAAGGCGGGAGAACGAAACCTGAAGAAAGGCAATCTCTGCTACGGCTTTGCAAGACCGCCAGGGGACTATTTTGGGTGATCAGCGCAAATGCCGGTATACTGCACTCTCTTTGAGCCAGGGGTGTTTCGTGTGAGTCGTAACCGGCACGAAACTGAGATTCACCCTTTGAACCTGATCCGGCTTGTACCGGCGTAGGGAGGCAAGTTACGCGCTTCGTTGCGTCTCTCTGCACCCCGTCGGTTTTTTTGATTGATATGAGGATGCACCATGAGCGCGATTCCCGAAGAATTCCTGCAAAAGACCGCCAGACTGTCCGCAGAAGTGACCCAACCGTTTCCCAATTCGACCAAAATTTATGTGCAGGGCTCGCGGCCGGATATCCGTGTGCCCATGCGCGAGATTGCCCAGTCGCCCACGCACAATCTGGATGGCAGCGAAGCGGAAAGCAATCCACCCATCATTGTTTATGACACATCCGGGCCATTTACCGATCCGGCTGTGACGGTGGACTTGATGAAGGGCATGCCCGAGGTGCGCAATGCCTGGATTGAGGAACGCGATGACACGGAAATCCTCAGCGGCCCCTCGTCGGAATACGGTGGCCAGCGCCAAAATGATCCTGAACTGGCACAGCTGCGCTTCGAGCACATTCGTGCGCCACGTCGTGCCAGGTCGGGTGGCAATGTCAGTCAGATGCATTATGCCCGTCAGGGCATTGTTACACCGGAAATGGAATACGTGGCCATTCGCGAAACACAGCGTCTGGACGAATTGCGCCAGGATGTCCGTTACGAAAAACTGTTGCGACAGCATACCGGTGAAAACTTCGGGGCCAATCTGCCACAAGAAATTACGCCGGAATTTGTGCGTGACGAAATCGTTGCCGGTCGGGCGATTATTCCTGCCAATATTAACCACCCCGAGCTGGAGCCGATGATCATTGGTCGCAATTTTCGGGTGAAAATCAATACCAATATTGGCAATTCCGCAGTGAGTTCCTCTATTGAAGAGGAAGTGGAAAAAATGGCATGGTCGGCACGCTGGGGTGGCGATACGCTGATGGATCTGTCTACCGGCAAAAATATTCACGAAACCCGCGAGTGGGTATTGCGCAATTCACCTGTGCCCATCGGCACTGTGCCCATTTATCAGGCGCTGGAAAAGGTCAACGGCAAGTCCGAGGATTTAACCTGGGAATTGTTCCGCGATACACTCATCGAGCAGGCCGAGCAAGGCGTGGACTATTTTACGATTCATGCGGGTGTATTGCTTCGGTATGTGCCACTTACGGCAAACCGGGTTACCGGCATTGTTTCGCGCGGCGGCTCGATTATGGCCAAGTGGTGCCTGGCGCATCACGAAGAAAATTTTCTGTACACACATTTTGAGGATATTTGCGAAATCATGAAGGCCTACGATGTCAGCTTCTCGTTAGGTGATGGTTTGCGTCCCGGTTCGCTGGCCGATGCTAACGATGAAGCACAGTTTGGTGAACTGGAAACGCTTGGCGAACTGACAAAAATTGCATGGAAACATGATGTGCAGGTAATGATTGAGGGTCCCGGTCATGTGCCCATGCAGATGATTAAAGAAAACATGGACAAGGAACTGGAAGATTGTTTTGAAGCACCGTTTTACACTCTTGGCCCGCTGACCACGGACATCGCCCCCGGTTACGATCACATCACCTCCGGTATCGGTGCGGCACAAATAGGCTGGTATGGTTGTGCCATGCTCTGTTATGTCACACCCAAAGAACACTTGGGACTGCCCAACAAGGCCGATGTACGCGAAGGCATTATCACCTACAAGCTGGCGGCCCATGCGGCTGATCTGGCGAAAGGTCTGCCGGGTGCGCAGTTGCGCGACAACGCCTTGTCGAAAGCACGTTTTGAATTCCGCTGGGACGATCAGTTTAATCTTGGCCTGGACCCGGACAAGGCGCGCTCCTTTCATGACGAAACTCTGCCCAAACAGTCCGCCAAAGTGGCACACTTTTGCTCCATGTGTGGTCCGCACTTTTGCTCCATGAAAATCTCGCAAGAAGTCCGTGCGTTTGCCGCTGAAAAAGGTATTGGCGTAGAACTCGTGCTGGAACAGGGCATGAAAGACAAGGCGCAGGAGTTTGTGAGTGCAGGTGTCGAAATTTATCAAAAGGCAAAATAATCATGGCGAACCTGCAACGACAATGGGTGGTTTATCTTTCCGGCGAAATTCACAGCGACTGGCGTGAACGCATTCAGAATGGCGCACAACAAGCGAATCTGAATGTGTCATTTGTTGCGCCAGTGACTGATCATGCCAAAAGCGATGATTGTGGTGTGACGATTCTTGGCGCAGAAGAAAACAGTTTCTGGCATGACCAGAAAGGTGCACGCATGAATGCCATTCGTACCCGCACCCTGATCGAAAACGCAGACATTGTAGTCGTGCGTTTTGGTGATAAGTATCGTCAATGGAATGCTGCTTTTGATGCAGGTTTTGCGGCAGCATTGGGCAAGTCACTGATCACCCTGCACGACCCTGAAATAAATCATGCACTCAAGGAAGTGGATGGTGCGGCCAATGCCGTGTGCCAGACACCGGAGCAAGTGGTAGAAATTTTGCAGTATGTCATCATCTGATTGCGGGCATGACATGAAACGTTTTTTACTGATGATATTCAGTGCCTTTACGCTGACGGCGTGTGGCCTGTCACCGGAATTGCCACAGAAAAGACCTGATCTTCCCCATAAAATGCTGTTAACAGATCACCCGTTGGCAAACAGGATATGGGATGTGAATGCCGGGCAGTTTATCAACAAACAGCAGCTTGCCGAACATATCGCTAACAGCAATTATCTGATGCTGGGTGAAACTCATGATAATGTGATACACCATCAGGGCCAGAGCTGGGCCATTAGCTTGTTGCGTGGTCATCAACGCTCAGCAGCTGTTGCCTTTGAAATGATTTCACAACAGCAGGGACAGGTCATTGCGGGCAGAAAATATGATTCCACAGAGTCGCTGATTGCCGGACTGGATCACATTAAAACCAACTGGGGATATCAACGGTTCTATGCTGACATTTTTGATGTGTCAATAAAGGCAGGGTACACCATATTGCCCG
>JAADIL010000002.1 GCA_013151355.1 Gammaproteobacteria bacterium | reverse complement strand
CCGAAACACGCCCCGAGGGCATGGAACCGGCCCAGGTATTTCCTGACCCGATGACAAAAACAATCATCCATTGAATGGCAAACATGGCCAGCCGGTGGCACTTCATCCTGTTCCCTCAGATTTTTTTGCTACATCTACCAAACAAAATAATACTGCGTACTTTCGCCGCCACAGCCATTCACTATCATGTCGTCAAATGACGAAATAACGGGGCTCAACCACTATGGACCGGGAAGTCGTTTTGGTTATAGTTATAATTACAGCGCATCGCTATGCGACCATTTGTGGAAGCAATACGGGCTAACGCCATCAGCAAAAATCAGGCTGTCGTACAGTGTAAACGCGGTAATTTACCAACGGGCAAAAACCGGTGCAGTAGCACCTTCCGTTCAGCACTTCTTTGCTAGAGAGGGCGGTCGTCCGTGGGCGACACTGATCTCGCAACAGAGCTTCCTGCACAAGATTGATGTAGAAAATACGCAGAACAAGCCGGAGAGTCAATACCCAAAAGTATTTCGCCGCCAGCGACAGTATCAGGGCTGTGCCATGATGAAAAAGTCCAGGAACGGGATTTTCAGTGATTTTTCAGTCACGCGGGCAAGCATGCCTGTTTGGACATCCAGTGAAAATGTCAGCCATTTTGCACCGTCATCCGCCAATACCACAAGCCTCTCGTCGGCAGAATTCCATTGCAGACGTCCAGGCTTGAACGGCAATTTCAATACTTTGCCGACATCCGCCAGGGCCCCCAATGTTGTCTCGATACGAAACACACTAACATCGGCAGAATCATGATTGGCCACAAATAACCACTGGCCATCGGGATGCGCCAGTAGTGACCGGGGCTTCTGGCCTGCCTTGAACGGCGACCCCGGCAAGTCTGACAGGGCACCTGTCTGGTGGTTAATCCGATATGCCGAAACATCATTGGAACCGGCATTGGCCACATAAGCATAGCGTCCGGTGGGATCGATCTCGATGCCCACCGGGGCCTTGCCAGTAGCAAAAGGCGAGCCGTAATAAACCGTCTCGAAGACCAGTGGTGTGACATTGGAGCGATAACGATACACCGAAATGGTATCGTCACCTGTGTTTACAACATAGGCATAACGTGCCGCCGGGTCGAGACTGATAAATGTCGGCTGTTTACCGGTATTAAACGGCGAACCTTTTATCGACCGGGGCTGGCCACTTTCCGCATCGATATAATACACCGACATAGTGTTATCACCTGCATTGGTGACATAGGCGTACCAACCATTACGGTCGATAACCACGTCGCTGGGGCCCTTCCCCGTCGCCACTCGTCCATCGGTGACAAACTCCATGTCTCCGGCTTTGTTCAGGCTTAAGGCTGTAAGTGAACCTGCAACACGATCTATGGCATAGATCAAACGTTGTCCGGGGCCAACGGCCAGTGTATTCACGTTCCCTACTGCCAATTGCGGCCGCACGCCCGACAGATCGCCGCTATTCACCTGACCCAACCCTTTCTCTCCCAGCGCAGCAAAAACCTGCGCAGCACGCGCAGGCAAGGTTTTGTCGCCCTCCGCAAGTACAAAAGACCAGGGGCCTGAGCGTGTCTTCACTACTTCGCGCACGCTCAGTGCTCCCGTGTCGGTATTCACATCCATCTGTGCAACATCATTGGAGTCCCAGTTAATAACATAGGCACGTTGCCCCTGATCACTGAACACGATCTCTGCTGGCCCTTGTCCACCGGTTTCGTAGGGGGAACCTGGCACCTGGGTAAGTCGCCCGGTGCCAGAATTCAGCTCAAGCACCTCAATAACGCTATCCCGACCACGTATCGCATAAACAAATCGACCATTCGGATGCAACGCAATGCTGTGGGGATTGAATCCGGCAAAAAACGGGCTGCCGTCCACCTCTTTTAGCTGACCCGAATCCGAATTAATACGAAATACACTGACAGTTCCCCCGGCCAGATTCGACACCAGCACAAACCGCCCCCGTGCTTCGATTAACATGTGATAGGGCACGGCCCCTGCCGTTGACGGAACGTCCTCGCTCAAATAGCGGTAATCAAATTCGCCCGCCGTCCCGACCGGAATCGGAAAACCAGGCAGGGTACTCAACGCACCCGTTTGAGCATCCACCTCAAAAGCGGAGATTGTACTAACGTAGGAATTCAGCGCGTAAAGAAAATGCCCGGCGGGCGTCAGTGCTACCGCGCGGGTACGCTCCTGAGCCGGATAGGGTGAACCCGGCAATGACGTTACCGCGCCGGTCCCGGGATCAAAAGCATAGGCCCCCACACCGCTGAAACGTAGCGCAATATAAAAAAAGCGACCCGTTGGATGAAAAGCAATATTAAACGGGCCAGCACCTTTTACGTCAAAGGGAGAACCTGGTACCGGAGTCAATGCACCATTCTGGTGATCAATACGATACACGAACAGGCGATTGATGGACTGTGAAAGAGCCAGCAGGTAACGCCCGGAAGGGTCAATCACTACCTCCGGTGGATTTTTTCCCAATGGCAAATAATCGATGAAGCGCAGCTGACCCGAACCGGGGTCCACTGAATAACGGGCCAGACTGGCGTCCACATCATTGGTGGTATACGCAAAACGTGCGTTCTCTGTAGCCAGCACCGGAGCAGCCAGGCAGCATAGCAGCAAGAATATACCGGACAATATTTTCATGATCGATAATTTTTTGCCCGGAGGAACGCAGAAAACATCATCCGTCAGAGCGGTGTTCAGGGTACATTGCCACAAGCCTCTGAGCCCCCTCCACCACCACCACCCATGCCGCCCATACCACCACCCATACCCCCCATACCGACCATCCAGCCCACACCAACAGCACCATTACCGCTGACACCGATGGAGCCGCAATTGTTCGCACTCCAGCTACCACTTCGTGCGAAACTGCGAACCTTCAGCACCGCACGATTATAATAAGGGCCTTGCACGTAGCCATTAGTGGTACTGTTGCGCACCTCGTTGCTGGAGCCCGCCGGGAAGCCTGCCTCTTCACCCACATCATTGAGATTGACCAGGAAGTTCTTGTTTTTCCAGCCATGCGGTACTGCCACATGACACAGATTGCAGCGGAAGTTGGTTACGCGAGTGGCATGCAGACGATGGAAGTTACCGCCGCCACCCATGCCACCCATACCAAGGCACATACAACCCATACCGGCAAATCCGCTGGCCTGCGATCCCCCCGAGGGACTCGCATACTGCTCGTACCGGTGACACTTGAAACACAGGTGGGTAGTAGCATCGTTGCCGCTATCATTGTCTCCGGTACCCGGTCGGCCGGTAAAGTCATTTTGTGGTGAACCCGGCGCATTGCCACTCCAGTCACCCTTGAGCAAAAAATAGTTGGTGGAGCCATGCGGCCCCCACACCGGGCCGTTTTCCTGACCCGGATCGGGGTCAGCGGTCCCTGCTGGCGTATTCGAACCATGGCAGTCAGAGCAATACATGGTCTGGGTGCCCACAGCGTTGTTGAAGGGGTTGATCCAGTTATTCTGGTTGGTAGCTCGCGCAGAGGGAGTACGACCGGTAGGTTGCAGAACCGGGTGCCAGCCACGGTGGTTATTGGTGTTCCAGGTAAAACCATTGTTGTTGCCAGCACCACCATCGGTACCCACACTACGAGGC
Organism: Gammaproteobacteria bacterium; assembly: GCA_013151355.1. Classification (GTDB taxonomy): domain Bacteria; phylum Pseudomonadota; class Gammaproteobacteria; order SZUA-152; family SZUA-152; genus SZUA-152. The sequence goes on along the minus strand of JAADIL010000002.1, from coordinate 21,293 downwards.
TCGCCAGCGTGCGAGGCTGGCGAGTTATATTCCCGGGCCTGATTGGTGTACCGGGTCATACCATTAACGCCCGACGGTGTGGTAACCGAACTGACACCCAGCAGAGGTGGTTGATCGTAACCATAATTGGAATGACATTTCAGGCAAATCTGATACTCACGAGTTACATAAGGCTGAGTGACCGCAGTGGAGCCATTAGCACCCGGATCACCCCGCTTGATATTAAAATTAGTGGGTTCAACATAAAAATTGTTGGAAGTGTACACCGGCTCCACGCCCCACATGCCACGCAACACACCGGAGGCGATGTTGGTATGCGGGCTGGCGTTATCATGGTTGTGGGTACCCGCCGCATCCAGCGTACCACCAAGATTATCCTGATTAAACTGTCGCCGCCTGGTAACCCGGTGTGGATTATGACAATCCGTACATTCCACATGACGATTATTGAGCGATCCTCCCATACTGATTTTGCCCAGGTTGGCACGAGACTCAATAAAGTCCTTGCCACGCTGATTCAGTTCCTGGGTATCTGAGCCTGTGCTGCCGATATCATGCACTTCGGTACCTGCCGCCTGCTCCGAACTGCGGATCGGCATATGAATGGGCATATTAAAATCCACTTTGATATCTGGCACTTCAGTACCCATACCTTGTGAAGTCAGCGTACCACCATCACTGGAATGGCAGGCAAAACAGGTTTCCTCCACGGAATAGTTACCATCACCCGCCTTGATTGTGTAACCACTGGCCGAAGTCAACGTACTGCCATCTGTACCACCACGCAACAAACGACGTGAACCCTGAACAGTATGCGTATCATGACAGGCCAGACAGGCCGTCTGCCACACAGCAGTACCCTGTGCAAATTCACGCACGTCAGCAGCGGCATTGGTATAAATCTCATTGGCCACGCCAGGCTGGGCGTGCGCTGAACCTTCCCAACCTGCCTTGGTATGACACGCCAGGCAAATGATGTCCGTCGCTGGCAAGAAGTTATCGGAGCCATCAGGCTGGGCTTTTTGCAAACGATTCAACCGTAAAAATTTGATGTTTTCTTCCGTGGTATCACGAATATGCGGATCGTGGCAGCTGATACACTGCACCTGACCATTTTCGGGAGTTGGCGCATTGCGCACTGCGGGTTGTAAATGAATGTCCTGAAGTTGCGGCCGCGGACTCAGACCACGTACGCGAATCGGGTCCTGTGTCGGATCACGCATTTCACCATCGGCATTAAACAAGGCCTGATTATAGGTCAGCGAAACAGGGTGATCATTACTCAGATCTTTGCCAAGAAAACGGGTGTAACCCGTATTATTGCCCTCACCCGGCGCCATCACCCCGCCGCTGCCGGTGCCAGTCATGCTAATGGCCGTTGACTGAAATCCACCACTACCACTGCTATTGCGCACGCTGCCAATAGCAATACTGCCATCGTGGCAAGAAAGGCATAATTTCGACGCGCCATTGGGTTGCTGGATTGAGGAATCAATGGAGCCTGAACTATAAACGGTGTACGAGGCACTGGACGGAATCGCACGATTCCAGAGTGGACCTTCGGACTGGTTGGCACCATGCGGGGTATGACAGAAAACGCAGATTTCCGCCTCTTCCGTTGCTTTTACTGTGCGAGTATCACCACCCCCCAAAATATCCGGGGTCACAAAATCTGAAAAATTGTGTTTGGTATTACGAATATCGGCGATGCGCGCAGCCGACGCAGGCGAAACCCACACTACCACTGATACAAGTACCAACATACCTGCAATCACAAATTCGTTTTTTCGCATAGCCGCTCCTGCTGCTTTAAGTTTTGGCTTTTCGACTCCTCCTTATCATTTATCGACCCCTGCTCGTCCTTTTTAACCCCTGTTTCACCACGGGCACCCTACTTTTCTTGCCTGCTTGTAAAAACTGGCATCATACCGGAAGCGCCAGTTTGTCCCTGTCCAGAAAGATACTGGAACACAACCACCCGTCCGTTGTACATATCCGCAACGTAAATGCGGTTCTGCTGGTCAGACCAAACACCTGCCGGTAAATAAAATTTCCCGACGCCGGAACCGGTACCGCCAATAGGCAACAGAAACCGAGCGTTTCGATCATATACTAACAAGTAATCGTGGAATGATTCAATAATATAAATATTCCCCAAACTGTCAGCAGTAACACCTTTGGGCCGTACCAAATTACCCAAATACAGCCCTCGCGAACCGATAGCACGAAGAAATTTCCCTTTTGAATCAAAAATTTGCACCCTGGCATTAAAGGTGTCCGTAACATATAACCGGTCACTCACAAAGCTGATATGTGTTGGTGCATTAAATTCCCCCCATTTGGTGCCAACCTGGCCAATCACCTGCACCAGCTTGCCCGCATCGGAATACACCTTGATATTATGTTCAGCGGTATCAGCCACAAAAACACGGCCGGTTTTGCTGTCAATCGCCAGTCCGGTGGGACGCTCCAGGTCTTCAAAACCAAACGTCCCCTTCGGATTACCCTCACCATCCAGGCGAATCACCCGACGCAGTTCGGAATCGGCTACCAGAATATCGCCATTTTTTGCTGCTGCAACACCCACTGGCGATACAAAATCAAGATTTTCAGTTGCACCTCGCCAAATATCCAGTTTCCCAAGCTTTTGATCAAACACGAACAGGGCCTGCCGACCGGCATCAGTGACGATAACCCGTCCGCTCGAATCAACAGCACCGCTTTGCGGGCGCAACAAATTACGCACAGTATCCGGCCTGTTATCCAAACCTGCCAAGGCCTTGAAAAATCGCCCGATAGCTGCACCAGCGCCACCGTCATCCACGGCAGAGAGGTTACTTTCTCCTACCAGTTGACCAACATAGCGAAAACGCGGTTTATCCGGTAATGGGGGCCAAATTTTTTCTTCAGCGGGTTTATCGTAACGCAACAGGTAGCGTGTTTCGCCACAACCAGAGAGCAACAGCGCCGCGAACAGCAGCAAGAAAATAACCAATTTTATCTGCATGGTAGTCGGTGTCAGCCCCCAGGAATGACTGGCAGCGCCGCAGACGGGTTAATGCGTAATACTTGCACACGCTGGTTGAGGCTGTCAGCAACATACAACAGGTTACCGTTCACCCATAAACCGCTAATCAAACGGAAACGCCCCGGTGCCGAACCGCCACCACCAAAGGTCATGATCAATTCACCGTCCTGATAAACCTGAATGTTGTTGGTGGAGCGGTCACTGACGAATGCGCGCTGATCCTTGTCCACGGCAATAGCGTTGGGATACAACAACTCGGATTCACCAAACGAGTAACGGTAATTGCCCTGCCAGTCAATCACCTGCACCGGCAACTCCAGCCGATCCAGTATGTACAGGCCATCAGCACCGCTGGTCATAAAGGTTATCGCCCGAAAGCGACCCGGACCTGTACCACGCTGACCAATAGCATTAACCGCTTTACCAACATTATTAAACACCACGATATGACTGAACGAACCATCCGCCACCAATACGTCACCAGTCTTTTCATTGACGATTACATCCAGGGGACGCGACAGATTTGCCAAATCCTGAAAGGTGGTACGCAGCTCGCCGTGTTCACTAAAGTGCAACACCTGTCGGCCAATAGTGTCTACGATATAGAACGAGCGGTCCTTGGCGACATAAATATTGCCCGGATCACCGCTAAAGTGCGTGGCAATTTCCTCAATGGGCTCGATCTCATTGGTAACCAGATCGTATTTATAAACAACTTTTGGTCCAGCATCAACGATATACAACATACCGTCTACTCCACCGACAGCAACAGGGTCTTGCAGCCTGATTTCATCAGCTTCACCAATCATCAGCCGACCAAGTTGCCCGGAAAAACCTTTGTAAGATCGACGGCCGCCACGAATAATGGATTCGGCAGAGAGCAGTTTTGCACCCACTTTTTGTGAAAACCCGGTATCACGTTCAGATTTGGCATCCTCTGTCAGATCATCACCTTCAAGAGCAAATTTTTCCATCTCCGCAACACTGCACGCCGCCAGCATGCCCGCCAGCACCAAAAAGAGAAATACTCGTAGCGCAGAAAGGCTAACGTAACCCGACATTTTCACGGGCTACGTTGTGACAACGATTACATTGCAACGGCGGGAAAGCCACTTTACCGTGACAAACGCCACAAAATTCGCCCTCAATAATCGATGCCATGGTGACAAAATTCCCCCCCCTTTGCGGCAGGAAAATACCCGGGTGACAATTTTTACAGGTAAGCCACTTGGTGTGCGGCAAATGTGGAAAGCGCACATAAGGCATGGATGCCGTATTTTTGAAAATGACATCAAAATCCACCGAATGCATTTTTTCCGTGCCAGTCAAACCTGTGCGTGGCGCAATCAGTCCGTTATCCAGAGTTTCCACCCAATTGATAACACCACGTGCATCCCGGGGGAAATCCTTCATGGCTTCTGCGGGTGCCTGCAAGGTACTGGTTGCGGCATTTTCCGGATCATGGATACCATCTTCGGATATCGGTACCACGTCACCATGCAGCTGATAATGCCCGCCACCCTCTTCCGCGTACACACCGGTTGAAATAAATGCGGCACCAGAAAGTAATACCACACTCGATGCCAGGCACTGAACTCGTTTTATTAATTCTGAATTACACATTGCTCTGCTACTTTTCAATAATGAATGAATTATAACGCCCAGACCGTTTATTGCGACACGCCCACCATGCGCAACGCCCGTCTCACTGTTTTGGTCGCCTGCAAGAGCATAGCAATCGCCATGGGATAATCGCCAACATCCGCTTTGGCAATAGCCTCATCACGTCGGCTACGCGCCTTGCTCAAGAAACTTTCCATTAATTTAATCGCTCCTGGCGCAGGTTTTTTCGCCTCAATGGCCACAGGTATCAGCTCTTCGTAACCCGAAAAACGCTTTAGCTCATACTCGTATTCATCTGCAGGCGTGTTAAAATTCAGGTCATACACGATAGTTTTGGAGTCCAGAATTTTATGCAACGCACCGGTAACTGTGGTCAGTGCCTGCTGTAACAGTTTATTGGCCCGCATATAGTCCTGCTTTTCTGCCAAACTCTTCGCTTGTGCCAACGTGGCTGCCAATTTTTTCTCGTCCAGTTTTACATCATCGGCCACACCACCATTTTTCTCCATGCGCTTGATATTATCGCGGTAAGACTTTTGGTAATCTCGTATCTCCGTCAGCATGGTTTTGTAGCTTTCGGCCTGCTGTGCGACCTCTTCATCACCCGGTACCAAACGTGACGCTTCACTTAGCATTTTTAGTGATTGATCGGCCAGTACCAGCGCTTCCGGCAATGCACCCGCCAAAGATTTTTCACGGCCTTCATTCAGCTTTTTCTTTGCGGCAGCAACCAACTGTTTGGCTTCATCATTTTGGCTGGCTAATACGCGCTTCGTACCTTGCGCACCAAGCATCATTTCCGCAAACATCAATTTTTGTTTGACTTTGGACCGGGTGACTGTCGCTGCTTTTGTCGACACGTCCCCGCCCGCTGCTTTGGCCGCAGCAGTTTGTCGCTTGACATCAACCTTTTGCCCCTTTTCAACAATGTGTATCACCCCCCCCATGTAGGGATGATTGCGACAAGCATAAAATAATTGGTCTGGCGTTCCCTTATCCGCTTTAAGCGTCATTTTACCTTTGTAAGTGTATGCCCCTTCCACCTGCCGCAAAAGGTGCGCCACCCCAACCAACCGCTTTTTTCGACAAATACACATCATGTTTCTGATTGGTGGCAATATCAAATGTGTAGATTTTCCCGCGCTCAACCACCAACTCTTTGCCCGAAATACCATCCACCAAAAATCCCATAGCGTGTCCCTTGCCATACGCAGGATGGCCGGGCTTTTTAGGTCCAACGGTCACTACAAAATAATTTGGTCCTGCGGAAACCGGTGTTGTCTTTTTTTCTGCTTCGGGTGTCTCCGCTACCGGTGCAACTACTGCCTCAAGTTCACTTGTCACTGCGGGAACAACAACCTGTTTTTTGACTACGGGAACATCGACTATCGGTCTTGCTCCTGCCTCCACAGCCGACACATCTTCTTTGGTTTTGGTCTGATCTTCTTTAGCAGGAATAGGCTCCATCGCAATCGGCGACTCGTCCCCCTGCTTTTGTGGCATAACCTCTACCAACGATTCTGGCTTATCTTCAGCAGTGCCTCCCCGGACTACCGCTGTGATCTCGTCTTTTGTTGCAGTTGATTCTGCCGTATCAACAACGACTACATCTCCCTCAGTTTTGACTGTCTGGCCACCGCAAGCTACCAAACCCAACACAGCCACCATGAAGAAAAACGACGCAATTTTAGCGCAGAGCTTTGACATTTTGACGCATCCTTAAAAGTACAACTAAATTATTCGATAAAACCACTGGCACATACAAGACACCAAAATGCGGCGCAGAAATTAATCTACGCCGCATCCCGGTTTCACAACATTAAACCCATCAACGAATATTCACTGCAACAAAAACTATCGCCACGGGTTCTTTAGACTGGCCTCACTCTTCGGTGGCTTCCAGTCAGCTGGCTTCGGTTTGGAGTGACATTTGGTACACGATTTTGTAGTAATCGGAAAAGATACCTTGCCATGACACACCCCACACTTCTGTCCCAGCAGAATTGCCGACATGCTGATCACGTTAGCATTGCGCTGCGGAATAAATATCTTCGGATGACAGTTCGAACAATGCAACCATTGAGTGTGAGGTTTATGCGGAAACACCACATCGGGCATCGACGCCTTCACTTCGCGAACAATATCCAGATCCATCACCAACGGTTCCACAGTAGGATCAGAAAGATCATAACGTGGTTTCAACAAACCATCGTCCAGCGATTTCACCCAGTCCACATAATTACCAAACTCGCTAGTAGGCAAGCCATCATAAGCGATCAGTGGTGGCTGCAACACGTGCGTGCCATCATTAGCCGAATCATGAATGCCATCCTCAGGCGGTGCCGCATTACGCTGCTCGTCTTTCTTCAGCAAGCGATTAAAAATATTAGCTCCACTTACTTTACCTTTGGCCGATTTAACTTCCTTTAAAGGTGCTTGAGCCGCCTGGGCGTTAACGCCAACGACCAACAACGTCGTCATCGCCAATACGCTCAAGAAGAAGTATTTTGTTTTCATTTTATCCCCCCCTTGTCGTTATTTAGCTGGCTTGCCCAGAGACTTGTACGTTGGCGCAACCAAACGCTGCACAGTACTACCGTGAATTTGCGTTGGTGTGCCAGGCACCCCTGAATGGCACATGCCGCAGTTTTCAACCGACCACGAAATTTCACCGTTATGGCATGCCCCGCAGAACTTGCCATCGATGATTTTTGCCATGGTGATTTTGTTACCTCCGGCCTTCAACTTAAAACCGAGATCCGCATGACAAACCTTACAGCGGAAACGGATGCGGTGGTACCAATGCGGAAAAACTGCCGGACGCATACCCGCCGCATCAGCATAGTTGTTGATAACTACATCAGCATACTCAGCCTGTGCTGCCTGCGGCAACATCAGGACTGCCAACATACCCAACAAGCCAATCATCGCTGACTTGAACATAGAGACTCCCTCCATAAATTCATCAAAAAAAACCAAAACACGCGCCGAATGTGATTTTATTATGTCACGCACGGCACACATACTACCCTACATTAAAAACTACGGGTAGCCTGAAAATTCATTGATTTCACCAAACGCCCTCTGGGGCTCTCTGTAACCCGGGTGCTCAATACGGTCGACAGTAATCCCAGGCTGTAACGGAAAGCCGACTCCCATCGCACTGTCGTTGATGGCACCGGACTATCAACCTGCTTACTTCCCTGTATACTCGAAGCGAAGCTGAGATTATATATCCCAAAGGGTCGACCATTGCGGTATGTCATCCCCCCAGTCAAATTTTTTGTGGTATTTGTTGTTTTTCCCTGATCATCTTCCGACGTATTTTGACTTGCCTGATAACTTGCGTTGCCAGTGATACCGCTAAGTCTGCTGATTGTCAGGTCTGTCGCATAACTCAAGGAAAAACTGTTAAAAACAGAATCCCTCTCGCCAAAACTTCGAGAATCAGACAGTCGGCCGTTAAGATAGGTCGACCCTCGCTTCCCTCTTGCGTTCCATCCCACACTCATGCCATGCGAAATGCTTTTATTCGCTGTACTTGCTCCACTACTCTGACCTCCCGAGGCAGACTGAGAAAATGTCGTCGCCAGGGAAGATCTGCGTCCCGTTGCCCACGATCTGTTCAAACCATGCCCAATGCTCGTTGAAAAATTTTGCTGACTTGTTGAGGCTGGCTGCCCTTCCAAACCCACGCTACCCACGCTGTCCGAATCCACTCTGTTTGTCGTATTTACTCCACTCGCCCCCCACCGCCAGGTATGCGAAAACCCTTGCCACTGTCGTCGCCCACCAGCGTACGAAACACTTACGGCTTGTGTTGTCGACAGCGTCTGAGTCGTTGCAGTGTCAGAAGTACCCAACGACACACTTGCACTCATATTAAACGCACGGGTCACCCGGTAACCCAGCCCCAAATTTGTATTCAAACTACGCGCAACTGTTTTTTTATCATCTTCAGTCCTGTTTTCTGACAACCGAACGCCACCTGACACATTAATCGCCCGATATTCCGGACGCCAAAAAAATGAGCTGAATGCCTGTGAATCAATTGACACCGCGCCCCTGCCCGGATCAATCTCCACATATGAGAGCAGACTGTTAACACCCAATTCCCCGCTCGGTGTGTAAACATGGCTGACCGACATAACGTTCGCTGTCGATTTGTCCGGAGAACCCCTGCTATTAACCACCGAATGTGTCACGCTCGCACCCACCGTCTGTCGTGCTACCCGCAGCTTGTAGTCCAGACCATACGCCTGACTGTTCGAGCCAAAAGCTCCTCCATCAAATCGTGTTGAATTATACCAACCATTGAATAACTGATTATATTTCCGCGGGCGATAGCTTTGGCGCAAGGTGAGGCGCGTCGTCCGAAAACTGGTTTCACCAGACACCTGGGCAACATCATAAAATTGCTGCGAACGACTGTCTGTCCGTGAATAATTCAACGAAAAAGGAAAACGACTTCGAGAGAATACCCCCAAGGTAAAATTACCGGAGCCCGTAGTTCCTTCCGAACTGCTGGACGCTGACTCCGTGCTCGTCAAACCAACATTCAACGCCATGGAAGTGGTCGCAAACCATGGACGCCAAATGTAGCCTCCAGCATTCCAACCAAACAACAGGCTGGTCGCCTCCGATTCAGTACCAGCGCTGTCCGTGTAACCATACATATAAGAAATTCGTCCAGAATGCGCCAACGGCACAAGGCCATTGAAGGCAGCGTACGCATCAAGCGACACAAAAGCCCCCAAAACGACCGCAAGCCAAGCTCGTCGCCGCAAAATAGCACCCCCGGATATCATATACATCGGAATCGCACTGAAACGCGGATAAACAATTTTTCGCTGCCATACCCGCATCACACGAAACAAGCCCTCACTCTTATTTCAGATAACATCGACCCGAACCTCAACATCCGGATAACCCCTCTACAAACAAATCTTGCGCCATTTACACAGGACTTCGTACCAGTTTTTGTTCGAGAACAGTGTATGTTGGCCATCAAACCGGTGCAAATCGCACTCCACACAGAACAGAAATCACCGCCAGGGCGCATCATTAATCCTGACCGTCGCCTTTGCATGCAGTTGCGCCAAAAGCGCTTCCCACGCCTCATCACCTTTTTCTCGCTGATACAGCTTCTGCGCCCGTTCTTTCACCACCTCAAAACTGTTCAATTCAGGTGAACTGCGTACATCCAGTCGGAATACGGCCACCCCCTCCAACAACACTACCGGAGCAGAAACCTCACCTGGCTCCATAATATCCAACACTTTTTGTGCGTTTTCTCCCAACATCCCCTTGTGCATAAACCCCATATCCCCGCCATTTCCGGCAGACTTGTCGCTGGAGTGAATCCTTGCCAGCTCTGCAAAATCGGCACCCGTGTTTATGCGCTCAACGATTGACCTTGCTTCATCACTGGCCTGCTTCCACACATCCGAAGATGAGGCCGGATCAACCTGTAGCAATATCAACGAAATCCGATCACGGGCTGGCGTGGTAAATAAATCTGTATGCTCCGAATAATACTGCCTCAACGTGTCCTCTGCGGGCAACTTTACGGCCTTCACCGCTGCTTTGAGTACTTTGACCAAACTGTCATCGCTCAGTTTCTCGCGTATTTTTGGCAGTACCTTATTGCGCTCCTTCGCCCACTCCGGATCAGCCTGAAATTTTGCATCAAAAGCTTTCACACTGGTTTCAACTTCATCCGTATCCGGCTTCAGTTTGCGACGCTTGGCCTCCTGAACCAGCAAGGCCCTCTCAACAAGCTCATCGGCAACCTCCTTGCGAAATTTTTTCGCCTCATCTTCCTCAACCTTGCCGTGATAAAAACGCTCCCGGACACCTCGGCGCAACGCTGTAACATACTCGCCTATAAAAATTTTCTGCCCGTTCACAATTGCAATATAATCAAGCGGTGCAGACTTTGCCTTATCCTCTTTTTTTGCCGCACCCTCATCCGCCACGACCGACTTCGTATCCGGCTGCGGTACCGCAGAAACACTTCCACCAGCCCAGAAGACCAGCAATAACACACATCGCATTAAAACTCGTTTTTTCACCCAACACTCCACGCAATACAATTTGACAAAAAAGACGTAAGGAAACTCAGACTAAATAATGAACAAAAAAATTCGGGCTGCAATACGCAACTCCCTCATTATATATTCACGGCAACAAGTAAGGTGCTTACCATTCACCGCAAACCTGAACATTTTAGACCTCAATTTTTCGCCCGGATTTAATCGAAAGCTCCTTAACAACCAACTTTCCTGCACCCAATAAAAAAGGCTGGTAGTCCTGACAACATCGCCAAGCTACCAGCCTATCAAGCCCTTAAACCAAAAGCCGACTCAGCTTATTTGGCATGGCAGGCCAGGCAAAGACGACTCCCCCGGTTTGACTGAGCAGAGCCTAGATCAGGCGAAACTCCACCATTTAGATCGGTTAGCAGATCAGTTTGACCCCCCATACGCAGGAAGGTAGTAGTCTCATAATGCGGATCATGGCAAGAACCACATTCTACAAAAGGCTCTCTCTCACCAGTGAAGGTCGCACCATTGGTGGTTGTCGCAGCAGCATCAGTGTCACGGGTGTACAGTTTGAGATCCCATTTATCAAGAATATTATTTTGCGACTCAAGAGGTGCTTCGGCCGCCATCGCCGTATTGTCAACGTACCAACGATCACTATTGCCACCGATATTTATCGCAGCTACGAAGTCCATATCACGCGTTGCGGACAGACCGCCAAAAGCACCACCATTTCGATTGGAGGGTGAGGAATAACCACCACCACCGTACTGCATGCTGACCGGATGATCATTGGTCAGATCAGTACCAATCGCCCAGATATTGCTGCCACCCTCGTCTACCGAACCCACAAATCTACCTGTGCCATCCAGAGTACCATCGGTGGTCCAGGTCCAGCCCAGACCATCAATACCACCAGCAGGGCCACCGTCAGGATTATAACCACCCGACCCTGGGGCATTGATAATATTATCAATCGCCTGCGTACCATCGTGGCAAGTTAAACATGCCAGAGATATAGAGCCCACCGTACCTACAGCAGCATCCAGAGTCGAGGTCCCCAACTGGTCATAGGTGGAAAAAGTTGCGGTGCTGAGCTGCTTGTTCCACAAAGGAACCGCCGCACCCGTATCACCACCATGCGGCGTGTGACAGAAGATACAAATTTCAGCAGTATCGTTAGCGCTTGCTGTATTCGGACCCTGACCAGTTGAACCCATATTATGACGAGTGTTAACAATTGTACCTGCTACACTGGCAAATGCCCCAGTAGCAGCGAGGGTTGCCCCTAACACTACTGCTGTCGCCACCGACGTTTTTACAAAATGTTTCATTATGAAACCCCCATATGGTCTCGTGCACGAGAATTAATAAATATGTTTTCCTGCTTCTACCCAAGCTGGGTTTATCGCTGCGTAAACCCGGGTTCTACTACAGCAACCACGGGTAAACAAACTTCCTCTCCATCCAAGGGTACTTTTTAGCATGTCTAACAACAGAGTGTCAATCCTGGCAACGCCCTGAACCGACAAACCGACAAACCACATCACCACTCGAAAAATCTCACAACAACGGAAATAAACGGTAAAAAATCAATATGATACATAAACAACGACTCTGGTTGCTCATTTTTTTCTGCCGCACCACACACACGATTACTTTGTAAAAATGTGACCCGGTTCACATAAATTCAGATTGACTATGCACCATTCTTTAATCTCTCTTATCTATAAAGAATATAATCGTATTCGTTTTTAAAGATTAAAAAATATCTTGATGGCTTCATATTTTTGCCGACTACAGGTCAAAAATATTACTGAGCATTCTGTCGCCTGGCGACAATAGTGTCCATTTCCTGCTTGCTCAGTCGACGCAATACCTCAACCTTCTTGAAAACCTGATCTACAATGTAGACGTGTTGTAACTCATCCACTGCCACACCCGCCGGCATCGCCAACTCTCCGGGTCGATCCACAAGTCGTTCACCACCGATTGCCAATAGCAGCTTGCCTTCGGGATTAAACACCTGCACATTGCGAAAGGCCGCATCCGAAACATAAATATTACCATCACCATCTACTGCCAAACCTCGCGGACGAGAGCAAAATCGCCAAAATTACGACCTACCCTGCCCCAGGCTCGTTGAAACTGACCTTCAGCCGAAAATACTTGCACCCGAAAATTACCCGCGTCCAACACGTAGACCGTACCATCTGGCGCAACCTCCACTTGCGTCGGCAAATTAAACTCTCCAGCCCCATCACCACGCCATCCAAATTCGAACAGCTTCACACCCTCTGCGGAATACACCACCACTCGGTGACGCCTGCTATCAATGCCGCCCGCATCCATGATATAAACCCGCTTTCCATCCGCTGACACTGCTACATCAACGGGACGATCCAGATCTCCGAAATCACCAATATCACCAAGATGCATCCCGAAGGCATCGTAGACAATCACTTTTTTTGCACTCACATCGGCGATGTAAATCTGGCTATCCACACCAATCGCCACGCCCAGCGGCTTGCTTAACACACCTTTTTTACCCATCCGACCCAAGGGGTACAGTTTCTGACGCCGCAGGTTGAAAATAAACCCTTGTCGCAACACCGTATCCGTCACCACCACCAAACCATTTTTGGCTGCCACACCAAACGGCTTGGCGAAAACACGGTCTTCACCTTTAATTCCCGTTAATGCTTTGAGAAGCCGATCCTCCGTGTTTTCCCTGCGGATACTTTCACTCGATACTAGTGTGGTCACATATACAAACCGCGGCGCAGCTGGCGGCCTGGGCCAGTAAATGGGCTGATCGTTCAACGGTTGCGATACCGAGGCGCACATCCGCTCAGTACTGCTACCAACAGCACACATGACCAATACTCTGTTTTTCGTAAATTCATGCACAAAATGAGGAATACCACCCGTATTAATACAAGCCACGAATGGTGAGCGAAAACTTTTCCCGGCGCAAGTGATGAGAATAAAAACCGGGAAAGAAAAGTCAGCTTTTTTGCACTCAATAAAAAACGGGGCCCAAAAGCCCCGCTCAATAACTGCTAAAAATATTGCTATTATTTGGCGTTTTTCAAGACTTGAAATCTTTACGCAGGCCAATGCTTAGCACGCTTTCCACATCACTGGTATCACGATAACCTGCAAACACGCGGGTAGTTTTGGACATTTTGTGAATCACACCCAAAGCCGTGTAAGTGGTGTTATCCATTCCTGAAACATCATAATCTGTATCACCATATTGAAGCGCAAAGGTGTTTTTGCCCATCTTCATCTGGTAACCCAAAAAGAGAACCGTCGGATCAATAGATGCGCCACCAGCACCCGTAATTTCAATCATTTCGTACTGAGCCGAAATTTTATGCGCACCGGACTTCCACTGACCACCAACTTTGGCAGCAGTATAGGCGGAATCGTCGCCAACCATACCTCCACTAATACGATCACCCGCATCAAGGTAAGCAACAAAAGCCTCCACACCACCCTGATTATATTTCACATCCAACACCACCAGGCCATCATCCTCGGAAGGACCATAACCAATGGAAGCTGTGAAAGGGCCTTTTGGTGAAGCATAAGCAATCAGGTCGCTCACAAAACCGTGATGACCCAAAGCACCCGTACCTGTCGGATCGAGATCCCTGCCTGACATACCGCCATTACTACGAGCTTGCAGCGAAGTTGCGACAAAAGGATCGTATTTCACACCACCGGTATATATTTGTAAGGTGATTTCAGATTACCCATCACAAAGGTACCAAAGCCACCAGTCAAGCCTACCTGGGACACACGATTGCCAGCAGGATTACCACCCTGATCGGTGTTTACTCTCCATTCAAACTGGGCAATAGCCTTCAGACCGTTACCCAGATCTTCAGAAGCTTTTACACCCAAACGACCACGGGCATTGTCCTCAACCATAACACCATCTTTACCACTACCGGTGGAATCTTCAGAGTAACTCGCTACTTCCACTTGCGCATGGCCGTACACAAACGCATCCGCTGCCATAGTGGCCGCAGGGGCAACCAGGGCAGCACTTACTGCTACTGCTAATAATTTTTTATTCATGAGGGAGCGCTCTCCGTAATAGTTATTTATGATTTAATTTTATCTAAAGCTGTCTTTGCTGACGCCAGTATATATAGCACCTTTAGGCAAAAGCGCAACATTTTTCTATCACAAACTATGACTTAGATACTGTTTTGTTGTTAATAAACAACAAAACAAGCACTGTCACGTGTTTTCTGTGCAATGCGTACTGGGTGAACAACAAGCACTCACCCTGCCATATTAAGCAAATAGATAAACAAAAAAGGCCCTCTCTAATGAGGGGCCTTTAGTAATGTGGCTGGGAGACTAGGATTCGAACCTAGATTAGAGGAGTCAGAGTCCTCTGTCCTGCCGTTAGACGATCTCCCAAAAAGGCAGAGCAAAGATACAGGATAAAAGGGAAAAGTGACTATTCGGAGCCTTTAGCGACCAGTCTACGGATTAAACCTTGTAACATTTTGGACAGTCCGCAAGACTCTTGCACATTGTGTTGCTTTATCGCGAGAGATAATGCCAGCTTCAATGCCGATGTAAAGCTGGGTTCGCAGTTCGCCGCAAGAACCCTTGGCGATATTGAGAAAACGAATATATTCCTTAACGTGAACTACGCTCGCAACCTTCCGCAATATTGGAAGGTACAGACAAGGCTGAACGAAAAAGCTGATCTTTGAAACCGTAGTCCTTGCATTCACCCAGCAACTTATATACTTCAACCGATAATCGGCAACTACGCTTCCAGACATCCAGCCTCTCAAAGGCTTCCATGCCTCTTTTTCTTTTCCCTTTGCCTCTATTTAGCTGCCGTCTAGCGTTTGGAGAACTGCGGACGTTTACGCGCTTTGTGCAGACCCACTTTTTTACGCTCAACTTCACGGGCATCACGGGTAACCAGTCCTGCGCTACGCAGTGAGGGGCGTAAAGTCTCGTCGTATTCCATCAGCGCACGGGTGATACCGTGGCGGATAGCACCGGCCTGACCGTTGTTACCACCACCCTTGACAGTGATGTTAAAATCGAAATTTTCCAGCATATCGACGACACCCAGTGGCTGACGTACCACCATGCGAGAGGTTTCGCGACCGAAATATTCGTCCAGCGCACGCGAGTTAACGGTGATGTTGCCGGAACCGGATTTCATGAATACCCGCGCAGTGGAACTCTTGCGACGGCCTGTGCTGTAGTACTGTTTGTCTGCCATGATGATTTTGTCGTCTCGTTGAAAGGCTGGATAAAAAGGGGTTAAACATCCAGCTGCCTGGGCTGCTGGGCAGTGTGCTGATGCTCGGCGCCAGCATACACTTTTAATTTGCGGAACATTGCTCGACCCAACGGATTTTTGGGCAGCATACCTTTTACAGCTGTTTGGATAATGTACTCAGGCTTCTCTTTCACCAATTTTTCAAAAGTGGTGGTTTTCAAGCCGCCGACATAACCGGTATAGCGGTGATATTGTTTGGCCGCCGCTTTGTTGCCAGTGACAACAACTTTTTCAGCATTAATCACCACGATGTAGTCACCCGTATCAACATGCGGGGTATATTCGGGCTTGTGCTTGCCGCGCAAACGACGGGCAATCTCGGTCGCCATACGGCCCAGGGTCTTGCCAGTCGCATCAATCACGACCAGTCACGCTTGACCTCAGCGGGTTTCGCACTAAACGTTTTCATCTCAGCCACTACTCCAAAAAGATCTGTCTCGAAAAGGCGCGGAATGATAAGGCCCAGGTGCCCGACTGTCAAGTCACCAGGATGACACAACAACACACTCAATGGGCCAACATTTTCCTGTCAAACGTAAAAACGTGACCCCGGAATTCCAACATTTAGCCCGCGCTACCGGACTCTTGCCCAGACGACATAAATTTGTTGGGGGGAGCTCGATCAGACGGCCATGTAACGGATGGAGATAACAAACCACAACAGCACAGGGATGTTGGCAAAACGCGACATCCAGCCAGGTTTCAAGCACCCGGTCCGGACCAGCACCAGGAAGTAGAAAATATTCGCCTCCACGAAGGCTGACTATCGGATCATCACAAGATGACAACAAATGAACGGTTCACACCGGAAACTCGCATCATTTTATTTGTAACCGCTCAATCACCCGTCCGTGCAGCAAGTGCTCTTCGACAATTTCATCGATATCGTCCTTGTCCACAAAGGTGTACCAAACATCATCAGGATACACCACAGCCACTGGCCCCCATTCGCAGCGATTAAGACAACCCGCCGAATTCACTCGTACACAGCCTTCCTTGCCTGCGATACCCAGCTCTTTGGTACGCTGTTTGGCGTAGTCGCGTAAAGCCTGTGCACCGTGCTGCTGGCAGCAGGCGCTACCGTCAGTGCGTTGATTGGTACAAAAAAAGATATGGCGCTGATACCAGGGCATGACGGCAGGATAAAGAAAAAAGGAGAAAGATAAAAGATCATAGATGTTTCGCTTTTCAGGTTTTTCTTTTATCTTTCCCCTTCTTTCTCTTGCCTCCTGCCTTTTATGAACCTTTCTGCTGAACTTGATCGTTGCGTCATGTGCGGTATGTGCTCCCAACACTGCCCCACTTATCAACTCACCACCAATGAAAACGAATCACCACGCGGGCGCATTGCGCTGATAACCGCCTTCACAGCAGGCCAGGTCAACGCCGACGACACCTTGCAAACCCATCTCGAACATTGCACCAACTGTCGTGCCTGCGAGGCCTATTGCCCATCCGGAGTGCATTTCGGCACCATTATGAACGAAGCCAGGAGCCTGCTGCCAAACCGGTCAGCACCATCAACACTTTCGCCACAAACCATTCGCTGGCTACGTATTTACCAACGTTCGGGGCTGCAAAAAATCACTCGCGCCAGCGGCCTGCTGAAGCTGTCAGGTCTGGCACAAAAAGAAAATCTGCTGCCACACATTCCCGACACACCCAACTGGCAGGACTATTATCCGGCCAGCCCCGAAATCAACCACTGTGGCGATGTCGCACTGTTCACCGGCTGCATCGCCAATGTCTTTGATCGCGAAGCACTGAACGCCAGCCGCCGCTTGCTCAATGCGTTGGGTTATGGCGTGCATGTACCACCTGCACAGGGTTGCTGTGGTGCCATAGCCCTGCACAGCGGACAGGCAAACGAGGCGGCCACCCTCGCGCAACAAAATCTCGATGCCTTCGCCAAACTGGATGTACAGGCTATTGTACACACGGCCAGTGGCTGCACTGCCCGCCTCAGTGAATATTCGCAACAGCTCCCGGACGAACACGACTTTGTTAATAAAATCCAGGATATCAGCCAGTTTCTCATCGGGATCAAATGGCCTGCCGGATTTCCTGTCGCCCCTCTGCACAAAACCGTCGCCCTGCACACCCCCTGTAGTCTGCAAAACGTACTGCACCAGGCCGATGCACCCCACCATTTACTGCAACACATTCCCCAACTAAAAATAATACCTCTGACACAAAACACACGGTGCTGCGGTGGTGCCGGTCTGTACATGCTGGAGCAGGCCG
Organism: Gammaproteobacteria bacterium; assembly: GCA_013151355.1. GTDB lineage: Bacteria > Pseudomonadota > Gammaproteobacteria > SZUA-152 > SZUA-152 > SZUA-152. The sequence continues at coordinate 3,025 of JAADIL010000002.1, read as the reverse complement.
ATTTTGCCCGGCAACTGCGTAAACAGACACTGGATGCTCTCGACAATATTTCCCCCACTGAAAAAATCCAGCAAAAAATAGGTACCCTGGTAACCAGCAACCTCGGTTGTGCACTGCACCTGGCCGCCGGACTACGCGAACGTGGGCAGGCTATCGTTGTCACTCACCCGGTGGTGTTGCTGGCCCGACAAGCAGGGCTCATCAAATAATGCAGACACTCACGTCATTCACCAGACCAGAACAACCAACAGGACATACCTGCGCAGAACGCGCTAGACTCTCCAACATGAATAAACCCGACGATACAAGCCGCCAATACTCCCCGGTAGATCAACTGCTAATAGGTATTGATACCGGCATACGCACCCTGTTCGGCCAACCAAAAATTACCGAACGGTCAAATCCCGCACAAAACCAAACCGGGGCTGAACTCAGTGAAACCGAACGTCAACTGGCTGGCCGTTTGATGCGTATCAACCACGCCGGTGAAGTGGCTGCACAAGGCTTGTATCAGGGGCAGGCACTCACCGCCCGGTTGCCGCAAATCCGCCAACAAATGGAACGCGCTGCACTGGAAGAAAATGACCATCTCGACTGGTGTGAAAAACGCGCCAAAGAACTGGGTACCCACGTCAGTGCGCTCAACCCTGTCTGGTATGCAGGCTCCGCCGCTATCGGTGCTCTGGCTGGTCTGGCTGGCGACAAGTGGAGTTTAGGTTTTGTTGCAGAAACCGAAAAACAGGTGGTGAAACACCTCGAAAAACATCTCGGGCAGTTGCCCGAACACGATAACAAAAGCCGCGCCATTCTCGAACAAATGAAAAAAGATGAGGGTCGTCACGCCACAGTAGCACTGGAAGCAGGCGGCACAGAATTACCACGTCCGGTAAAAAAACTCATGGGACTGACATCAAAAATTATGACACGTACGGCTTTTTGGGTATAAAACAACCACCGCAACTTAATTCCCATCCAAAAAATAGTCAGGACGACATGTTGCGTCATCCTGACTATATCAAATTATCAATGACGTACATTCACGTCATATATTTCCTCCTAAATCACCACTGACGGGACACTCATACTTTCCGCCATAAGGGGAATGAGAAAGATTATCTTTATATTTGACTGTACCTGCAAAATAGCCACAAACAATTTCTTTTGCTATGTCACCAACAAAATTATTTTCAAGAATTAAATGGCGGCCTGCATACCAAATATAGATACCATAATCCCCAAAGTAACCGCTTAATGAATTCCCTTTAACAACTCCATTGCAAGATCGGACCTCTATTCCGACGGATAACCTGGTGCCTCCCTGAAACCCCTTAAACCCGGAAACCACATTATCGATCACCCTTACACCCGTTCCTGTCCCTGACGCACAATTCAAGAGAAGAATACCCGATACGGAATTATCGGCTACCGGAGTGATATTTGATATCACATTATTACGAATAATAGAGGCATTACTGGGGTTCACAATCACACCCTGATTTGCGACGTTAGTGATAATCATGTTTTCCACAATTGAACTACTGCCAACCCGAATACCAACCCTTACATTTGTGATTCTCCCATTCCGAATAATAACGTTGCTCCCAGCAGCTGCATAAACCCCGATTATGTTATTATTACCAGGTCCTTTTAACTCAAACCCTTTAAAATCCAGACTAACATCATCAACCTGTATTTCTATCGCGATCCCATAATTATTCGGAAAAATCAGATCGCTTGTTAGACAGTATGTACCTGGCACAGTAATTATAGTCGGCACAGAAACGATAGATGTGCATCCTGCAGCGAAAACCGTAGTAGCTGGCGCAATAAAAAGAACCCCGGCTAAAATAAACAAGTTTAGAATTGAGTATCGAATAGACTTAACAACATTTTTTTTCATAATACACTCCTCCATATGTTCCATGTTATTTTTCGTATCAAGCCAACGGGCTGCATCGCACACTACCACACATTTTTTCTGGCTACTAATTCAAGAAAACACCATCGGTGGATGAAAAATCATCTGCACCGTATTGCCATCAGGATCAAGACAATAAAAACTGCGTGCACCATCACGGTGAGTACGCGGTTCGGTTTTCATTTTGATATCGTGGCCCCGTAAAAAATCAAACCACTGGTCCACGTCTTCCGGTGTATTCAGAAAAAATCCGATATGGCCCAAATGCTGTTCTTCAGCGAAATCATACTCAACGCGATGTAACGCAAGATTGTCATTACCTGACGTTAAATAAACAGCACTGACATCCGGCCGCCATTCCACACTCATGCCCAGCAGTCCCACATAAAATTGCTCGGTGGCTTCGTAGTTTTTTACAAACAGCGCAACATGGCGCATGCCGGTAGTCGGGTTGGGTTTGATCATTTTTCAGTCCTCGCGCAGTTCGTAATCATGAGTAATCTCCGCCACCTGACCCAGCATGATGGAGGCAGAACAATATTTCTCGGCAGACAACTTAATCGCCCGTTGCAGGTGTTTTTCACTCACCCCTGCGCCGGTAACAATAAAATGAATATGGATTTTGGTGAATACTTTCGGCTCGGTTTCGGCACGTTGCGCTTCCAGTTCCACCACGCAATCCTGTACCGGCTGTCGTGCTTTTTTCAGAATCATCATCACATCAAACGCCGTACAACCACCCAGGCCTTGCAACAATAGCTCCATGGGACGAATGCCCAGATTGCGCCCGCCATGTTCCGGTGGCCCGTCAATCACCAGACTGTGGCCACTGCCGGATTCACCGATAAACATTACCTCTTCCACCCATTTTATTCTGGCTTTCATCTCTATTGCTCCATGATTTTGGTCGGTGATTATAAACCGGCATAACGCCTGCGCATAACATCCCTCTGATGGTTAAGTATTTACAACAGCCTGCCGATAGAGACTGTGTCACGCCCGGAGATGCGGGCCAGGCAAGACATTATGCAGCCTTTCATGAGTAAAAAAACCATGAGCACAATACCCAATGTTGTCCAGACTCCCCCCACCATCGAGCGCTTTCTG
>JAADIL010000126.1 GCA_013151355.1 Gammaproteobacteria bacterium | reverse complement strand
CTTCGACTGATTGTCCAGCCTGACCTGCGACGTTATGTGATGATTCCACTGTTGATCAACGTCAGCCTGTTTGGCGGACTGATATGGCTCGGTGCAAGCCAGTTTGAGGTTTTTATGAACTGGTTGATGCCGGGACTGCCGGAATGGTTGCAATGGGCGGAGTGGTTGTTGTGGGTGATATTTGCCGTGTCTGCCCTGCTGATTCTGTTTTTCACGTTTTCCCTGCTGGCCAATATTGTCGCTGCACCGTTTAATGGCCTGCTGGCCGAGGCGGTAGAAATGCATCTCTCAGGCGAGCGTATGGACGGCGCAGGCGGCTGGAAAAAGATGTTGAGTGAATTGCTGCCGACGATCATCGACGAACTGCGCAAGCTGTTGTATCTGCTGATGTGGTCAGTGCCATTTTTGTTGCTGTTCTTGATTCCGGTAGTTAATCTCATTGCCCCGTTCACCTGGCTGGCCTTCAGTGCGTGGATGCTCACCGTAGAATACGCCGATTATCCCATGGGCAATCACGGCTTGCGTTCTGACGAGCAAAAACAGCGGCTGGGCAACAAGCGTTTATTGTCACTCGGTTTTGGCAGCGCAGTGACGGTGGCGACGATGATCCCGATCGTTAATTTTCTGGTGATGCCTGCGGCGGTAGCCGGGGCGACAGCGATGTGGGTGAAACAATTCAGGGATTGAAAAATAATTTGTCAGGCCAATAAAAAAGACCTCACGGTACCGACGCTGTCCTGGGCATCCCGACACATTGGGAAGGGGGGAGTCTTTTGCACGAGACCATGCATGAGACACCCAGGGTACATCGACTTCCGTAAAGCCTTTCCGACTCATCGGGTGTTTTCACACCACCTGTAAACTGGTCATTAGCTGGGACTGGATACCTTGCACATAGTTCACTTTTTAAACAAAAGAGTTCTAAAAATACTTCCACAGGAAAAGTCAGGTTTAACCTGGATCCTGCAAGTGATCGCGCTCGCAGGACCCAGGTTTAATGCAAATATGCTGCGAGTCGCTCAACTCCCTCTTTCAGCCGGGCCAAAGAGGTGGTGTATGCAAAACGCAGATGGCGCTCCGGCTGATTGGCACCAAAATCCCGACCGGGCGTGATGGCCACCCCGGCTTTTTCCAGCACATCCAGCGCAAAAGCATAGCTGTCGTCGGTAAACCGGGTGCAATCAGCATACAGGTAAAAAGCTCCTGTCGGAGTCAGCGGAATATCAAAGCCCAGCTCACGCAGGGCGGGCAACAGGAAATCACGGCGTTGACGGAAATCGTCCCGGTATTCATTCAGAATTTCCCGGCTTTCCGGCGCAAAAGCCGCCAGGGCGGCGTGCTGGGAGATTGTGGGCGCAGCGAGAAAGATATTCTGCGCCAGCTTGTCAGCTTCACGCACATAATCAACGGGGGCTACCAGCCAGCCCAGGCGCCAGCCCGTCATGCAGAAATACTTGGAAAAACTGTTGATGACAAACAGCTCTTCGGACACGTTCAGTGCGCTATTGGCCATGCCATCGTAAATCAGACCATGATAAATCTCATCAACAATGAGTCGGCCTCCGTGCCTTGCGGCAACGCTGTACATACCCGCCAGGTTGTCTGCGTTGACCACAGTGCCAACGGGATTCGACGGTGAGGCCAGCAGCGCCGCGACAGTATCCGTCGTCCAGTGCTGTTCCAGCAGAACCGGAGTAAGCTGATAATCAGATCCGGGGCCCACCGGTACGCCCACGGCTTCAGCTTCCAGCAGACGGACGAAGTGCCGGTTGCAGGGATAGCCGGGATCGGCCATCAACACCCGCTCACCGGGGTTCACCAACACTCCCAGCGCCAACAGTAGCGCACCCGAGGCACCCGGCGTAACAATAATGCGCTCCGGGGAGACACTTACCCCGTATTCGGTCTGATAAAAATCGCTAATTGCCTCACGCAAGGCAGGCAACCCCGTAGCCGGGGTGTAGTGGGTTTTACCCGCATCCAGCGCCTGTTTCGCTGCCTCACGAATGGGGGCCGGGGTGACAAAATCCGGCTCACCGATTTCCATGTGTACAATATCCCGCCCTGTGGCTTCCAGTGCCCGGGCGCGGGCGAGCAAATCCATGACGTGAAAGGGTTCAATGTCTACCATGCGACGAGCGATGTGGACGGATTTGCTCACGACCTCCCCCTTCTCAACCAGCCTCAGGCCGCGTGCAGACGTTTGACCAGCGCCAGATCCAGATATTGAGACGTACCCGCATCACCCGCCAGTACGGTGAACGGTGCATCGGGCTCGCCCATTTGGTCCAGCACAATGGCCGCACCACTAAAGTCGCTGCCTTTGGTATAGCCATCAACGGTGATAACAGTCTTGAGTCCTGCACCCTGTGCCGAAAGAATACCGTTACGCGAATCCTCCAGAGCGATACAGTCCGCCGGGTCAAGCCCCATTTCCTGCATGGCGTAATGGTAAATATCCGGTGCAGGTTTTTTCGCAGGCACCACGTCACCTGCGGCAATCACTTCAAACCAGGACATCGCATCCGGTGCCAGGGAATGGGTTAACAGGGCTTCCACATTATCAGGACTTGTGGTGGTAACAATGGCCATACGCATATCAGCGGCACGCGCCTCTTCAATCAACCGCCGCACCCCGCTGCGCAATGGAATCCCGCCCCCGGCCAGTATTTTCACATAGTGCCCGGTTTTATCGACGTGCAGTTGTTTGATAAAATCATCCAGATTGTCAGGGCGCTTAAAGTCAGTCCTGTATTCGTCAAGGTAAAAGTACAGACGCTCTTTGCCACCCGTCACCGCCAATAATTCACCGTACAATTCCGATGACCAGTGCCAATCCAGTCCGGCATCAGCAAAGGCGCGATTAAAAGCCACGAGATGGCCATCGCGCTCGGTATCTGCCAGTGTGCCATCCACATCAAATAAAAGTGCTTTTAATTCATTCATCCGGGGTTCTCTGTCAGGGTAAAAATTCTGGTCAGGTTTGTAGCCACAAACCATGGTGCATTCACAACAATCCAAACCCGATAATGGGCGGCCGCACATCTTACCCCAGATTTCCTGACGACACGATGCCCTGCAATTTCGCCTTTGCACGTTGAAATTTGGTCACAAAACATACAGGCTATGCAATAAGTTTGCGCAACCATGTCATCTTTGCTATAAAATGCGCCCTTATTTTTTATACTCTCCACCAGCCCTGTAATGTGCCTGGTGGACCGAATTGTCGTTACCGGTAATAGGGTATAGTGAAATAGAAGGTGATCAGAGTACGCAGAACTAAGGAACAGTTCTATGGCCACCAAAAAGGCTGTACAGAAAGAAGGAACAACACATTCAACGAAGGGGGCCGCCGAAAAGGCGACACCCACTCGAAAAGCGCCAATGAAAAAGGCCGAGACTCAAAAAGTGACCGCGAAAGAAACTACACCCAAAAAGACTGCATCCGTTGCCCGCAAGATGGATGATAACAACTTCACCAACTTCACCCCGTACAAACCCAAAAAGGGTGAGGAATACATGAATCCGGAGCAAGTGGAGCATTTCCGCCACATTCTGGAAGGCTGGAAACAACAGCTGATGGGCAAGGTCGATGAGACCGTGCATCACATGCAGGATGAAGCCGCGAATTTTCCTGACCCCAATGACCGGGCCAGCCAGGAATCAGAATTTGCCATGGAACTGCGTACCCGGGACCGGGAACGCAAGCTGATCAAAAAAATCGATGAATCCATCGACGATCTTGGCGAAGATTATGGCTACTGCTCGCATTGTGGTGTGGAGATTGGCATCCGTCGTCTGGAGGCCCGCCCCACAGCCACCCAGTGCATTGATTGCAAAACCCTGAATGAAATCCGCGAAAAACAATACGGCAAATAATCGTCCTTTGCGGACAACATAAAAACAGTCAAAAAAATGGCCACCAGTCCTTGCGGACTGGTGGCCATGCCTGACTTGCCCCTACAAATTGTTTACATTCAGGCTGTGCTTCCGCTCAGGCCACAGCGCCCAATTCCTTTACGGTGTCATCTGATCCGGTCTCTTCCTCTTCCGTCCCGGCAAGCAGATCGTACATCTGCAAACCATTGGCACGCACAAAAGCGCTGACATACTCAAACGCCACCGGATCATCATGCTCCAGTGTTTTTTGTACCAGCAGGCATTTTTTTCCTTTCACGTAACAGGGACGCACCGCGCCATAGCGCAGACGGTGATCAGCACCAAATTTGGCCAAAACACCGGACACCCGATCCACCCAGTCACTGGGACGAAAGGTGCGACCATTCTGCATCGTTCCCTCAACTAACCAACTCACAGCGTACTCCTCATTGTGTATTCTGTATTTGTGTATTCTGTTACTTAAAATGGTGAACAGAACATTTAATATCGCTCTCTGCATCGGCCAAAGCAACGTTTCCGTTAGAGGAAATATTGCCTGTCACCAAACTTCCTGCCGAACCACCCCAAACTCAAAATATCATGATTCAAAATTAGAGTTTAGATACGGGCTAAACACGCTGGACTGATACAATCGGTTCCATGCCATCCAACCAACACTTCACCACCGCTGTAAAAAGCGTACCGTATCGCGGCCGCTTTGCCCCCTCGCCCACCGGGCCACTGCATTTTGGCTCTCTGGTCACCGCCCTTGGCAGTTATTTGCAGGCCCGCAGCCAGCAAGGCGAATGGCTGCTGCGTATGGAGAATATCGATCCGCCCCGCGAACAGGCTGGTGCTGCCGATGCTATTCTGCGCGCGCTGGACGCCTACCATCTGTATTGGGATGGTGCCGTATTGTACCAAAGCACACGCCACGAAGCTTACGAAGCCGCATTGATGCAACTGGCCAGGAATCATGACAGCTTTGCCTGCGGTTGTAGCCGCAAAACCATTGCAGCCCGTGGCGGCAGTCATGTTTACCCGGGTACCTGTCGGGACGGCCTGTCTCCAGGCGAGGTTCCTCGCACAATACGGGTTCGCGTGCCAAACCGGTGTGAAACCTTCATCGATACCCTGCAAGGTCCGGTGAAATCAAATCTGCAAACGGATACCGGTGATTTTGTGGTGCGCCGCGCCGACGGTCTTTATGCCTACCATCTGACAGTAGTGGTAGATGATGCGGCACAGGGCATCACTGATATTGTGCGTGGTACGGATCTGCTTGGCTCCACCCCGCCACAACGCTATTTGCAGCAGTGTTTCGGCTACCCGCACCCACAATACAGCCACCTGCCCCTCGCAGTTAATCAACAGGGCCAAAAACTCAGCAAGCAAAACTGTGCCACCGCCATCGACATCCGACACCCTGGCCTGACACTGTGCAAAGCGTTGCGTTTTCTCGGCCACCCGGCACCTGCCGGGCTACAAGGCGCTGACCCTGCCCGGTTGTTGGCCTGGGCCACAGCAAATTGGGACATAAAGAACGTGCCGCGCACAGCGGTTATTTGCGTTAATGCTGAAAACAAATGAAAAGATGATGACATCATACGCATGACGGCACCGGACTCTCCAGCCATACATCGTAACTGTATATATAGACATATACCCCGTATATTTTTGACAGACCTCCTTCCGATCATTTAGTATCAGCGCCAGTTTTCAGGTGCATCCCAGTTAAACGGGAAATTGGTGCGCATTTCGATGCAATTCCAGTACTGCCCCCGCAACGGTGATTGATGTCAAGTTGTGTCTGGTTAATTCCGGCCACTGTGCTTTTACAGCACGGGAAGGCGACACAACAGAACAATGTTTGTTTTGCAAAACAAACATTGTCCGCATCATCAGTCCGTATACCGGCCTGAAAATATTGACTGTGAGATAGCGTGGGGCTATTGAAAAGCAGGTGAACAGCCTTTTTTCATCCGGGCTGTTGCGTCTTTGACACCCTTCTTTTTTTACCCCTTCTTCTATTCTCACGAATAATTCATATTTCGGGGAAGAACAAGAATGATTCATACGAATAAAACCAGAAACCGATCAAACAATATCGTGTTGTTGGCATTGCTGACGATATCAGCATCCATGCCCGCATTCGCCCAGACACAGGAAAACGAAGCACTCCTCAAGCGCATCAGTGAGCTGGAGCAGCGACTGATTGAACTGGAAACAAATACAGTGCTCTCGGACCCGGAAACCCGCGTCAAACGCATTGAAGTATTTGTTGATGACAACGGCATTGAGCATGAAACACAGGTGCCAGGCAGCCAAAAAGTGGTCACTTATCAACGTGAACGATTCTATCGCCGCCAGACCATTAACGAGAGAATTGAAGACGCATTGGCCAATGCCGAAAGCCGCAATGTACAGTTGGGTGTGGACGCAGCTATCGTGTTGCAGAGCGTACAGCAAAACAAAGGTGCAAAGACTCCCGCAGATGGCAGCATCTATCAGTTGGCTTCCACGGATATCTATTTCACGGCAGGTCTGGCCCAAAACACCCTGTTTTTTGCTGATATTGTGGGGCTCAGTGGTACTCCTCAGGATGCTGATACCGACGAACTGGCCCAGACCAACGGCTACGGCGCACGACTGGTTCAGCAAAATGACCTGAGTTTGCGGGAAGCCTGGTTGATGACGGAGCTGTGGGATCAGCAACTGTCGTTAACGGTGGGCCGGGTTGACCTGACCAACTACTTTGATGCCAATGCCGCTGCCAATGATGAAACCACCCAGTTTCTGAGTGATGCATTGGTTAACAATCCTGCCCTGGGTTTGTCGGAAAACGGGGCGGGCATGGCACTGGTTTACGACCCCAAAGGAATATTCAGCATCAAGGCGGGTTATCAACAAAGCACCCGTGCGGCCACCAGTCTTTCTGATTCTTTTTATAAACTGGTGGAAGTTGACTACCGTGCCAACCCTTTTCAGCTGGGTGAAGGAAACTACCGGGTGTGGTATCGACAGGACAATACGGGCACTGGCCTGAGTGCCTACGGTATCAGCTTTGATCAGAAAATTACCGCCAACACCACGGCTTTTACCCGCTACGGTAACAATGAAGCAGAAGGAGAAACCGGCGACGACATCCATTATAGCGCCGGGGTACGGTTTAACAACGGACTGGGGTTTAATCCCGAAGATGCCTGGGGTATCGGTTATGCGGGTTCTGAACTGGCGAACAATGACGAAGAACATTTGCTGGAGGGTTATTACAATCTGCGTATTGCAGAGAAATTGCAGCTCTCTTTTCATCTTGCCTGCCTGACAGAAAAAATGGCCAACGCCGGAACGACGACGTATATCGTACCCGGTACCCGCTTGCAAGCCAGCTTCTGACAAAAGGATTCAATCAAAATGAAAACCGTAAAAACTCTGCTTTTAAAGATCATGCTTTTAAAAATCATGTTTTTCTGTCTGACGCTTTCGTTCAGCAATCTGGTACTGGCTGTTCAAACTGAAAAAGAAATCAAAATTACCGACCCTTCCAAAGTCGTGGTGATCGTTAATCGTGACTCCAATGATATTGCCTTTATGGATATCGAAACCAATGCGCTTATCGGCAGCGTATTTCTGGGTAAAAATGTTAACCCGCACATGGCAATGATGTCGCGTGACGGACGCTGGGTGGTGACCGGTGGTACCCGCGCCAACAAGGCTTACATCATCGATGTTGCGACCCTGACGCTGGTCAAAGAGATTCCGGTGGATTTTGCACCGGAGCATCTGGCCTTCTCTCCCGATGGGCGTTACTACTACCAGGGTAACCCGGATGGTGATTCGGTGTCCGTAATCGACATGGCCACGCTGGTCGAAATCAAACGGATTCATGGCTTTGCCGAACCGCTTAACATCACCTTCACACCCGATGGCAGCAAAGCCTATGTGGGTAACTATGGTGCGCACTGGGTGGGTGTGATTGATGTCACCCGTCATGAATTATTAAAGAAAATTCACGTTGGCCGCACTCCCGGAATCGCAGCTCTCGACCCCGGGCGCTATCTGGAAGAAATCAAAGGCATCTCCAATGTCAGTATCAGCAACGATGGTCGTTACCTCTACGCTGCGGATGGTGATCTGGGTATTGTCAGCGTGATCGACTCTCGTGAAGACAAGGTCGTCAAGATCATTCGTGTTGGTGCAGACCCGTGGCGTGCCTACATGAGTCATGATGGCCGCTATGCCGTGGTCGCCAATAACGGGGATGAGACAGTCTCGTTTATCGACACCCGAAAAAATGAAGTCGTGGCAACACTGGAATCAGGGCCGGACATGATGGGCATTAACTTTGCCGCTGATAAAGCATTTGTGATCAGCTCCAGTAGTGGTTTCTTGTATGTCTATGACATGAAAACCCTGAAACCTGCCGGGCGCATCAAAATTGGCCTCAACCTGCAAATTGAAACGGCAACAACGGATACCGCCGGTCAGAAAATCTATCTCGCCAGTTCAACGGATCACTCGGTCTACATTATTGACGGGGTTACAGAAGCAGTGACGCGTGTCGCTGATGTCGGGCTTTATCCCTGGGGCACGCATATTCTGGACAGTAAAGATAATTATTGTCACTGAATGACAATCTGGACTGTCACCCGAACTGTCACCTGGGTTATCGCTTGAATCGTCATCTTCTTTTCAGTGTGCTCCTGGCCTGCGGCATCGCCCAGGCCGGGGGCATTCGTGATCACACTCGCCCTGCTCCGTCAGCAGACACGCAGGTGAGTGAAGTCCAGGCGCAGGTTTTATCACTGGCACTGGCAGAAGTTACAACGCATCAATTACAAAGCTGGGTGCGCCTGGCCGGACAAATCGATAACACCGGAAAAATCCTGCTCACCTCGTCTTGCCTGGCAGATGCGGCCCTCGTGAAAACAGGGCAACGGGTGATTGCCTTCCCTCCCGGGATGAAGTCATCCATCAGTCAGGGACGGGTCAGCCGGGTTAGCACCCGTAAGGCATGCGTTCGTATTGAGGCAGTATTGGCCGCAGCTGATCATGAACCAGGACGTTTTTATGTCATGGAAATTATTGTGCCACGAGGGCGTTTTCTTGCCATTCCCAAAGAAGCAATTATCGAGGAAGAAGATCGTTCGCTGGTTTATATACACACGCATGCGGGCCACTACCTGCCTCGTGTTATTCATCCAGGTCTTAAAGGCGAACGCTATACCCGGGTACTTCATGGTCTGAAGACAGGAGAACATGTCGTTACGGTGGGAAGTTTTTTCATCCATGCCCAACACCAGCTGGATGAACGTCAGACGAATAAAGAAAACCATGCTCAGCACATTCATTAAGACAGTTTTACGCTATCGCCTGATCATCATGTTGCTGTTTTTGCTGATGGTGCTCTACAGTTTTCATGTTCTTCGCAGTGCATCACTGGATGCCATTCCCGACATTTCCGATCCGCAAATTATCGTTCAGGTTCAGTGGGGCAGTCCCGACATGATTGACCAGATGATCACCACACCGCTGGTTCGTTCCTTTCTGGGCCTGCCCGGTATCCAGGCCGTACGTGCCACCTCTCATCTTGGCAACGCCTTTATCTACATTATTCCGGAGCAGGAAGACCAGCGTCAGGAAATACAGCGACTCGTACAATCCAGGATCAATACGCTACGCACCACATTGCCAGCGGATGCCCGCATTGCACCGGGGCCCGACGCAGGCAGCACGGGATGGATTTATCAATATGCCCTGGTGGATCACAATGGTACGCATGACCTGAGCCAGCTGCGCCTGCTCAATGAAGGACAACTTAAGCCGGCACTGGAACGGGTATCAGGTATTGCTGAAGTCGCCACAGTGGGCGGACTGGAAAAACAGATTGAGCTGAAAATTTTTCCGCCACTGTTGGCGCAAACGGGAATAACCCTGC
>JAADIL010000190.1 GCA_013151355.1 Gammaproteobacteria bacterium | reverse complement strand
ATCCGTGTATTTCCAACATTGTCATCATTTGTAACCGGCGTAGAGAGGGTTTCAGTAACAACCCTGTCCTTCACCCCGTCAACAGATGCTGCTTCTTTTGGGTCTGGTGTTTTTTCAATGGTTTCGCTGTGCTGACTGACTACATCCCTGATCCAGTATCTCTTTTTCAGAAATGCATACGTTGGCAATGATAAACAGCATCGTTCATGCCCGTTATCTTTCCAGTCCTGCCAATGGATGTCGGTACCGTATACCCAAAGCTGAGTAAGCGCATCCAGATCGCACTGTTCTTTTAATGTAGACAGATAATGTTGATCTTCCTCAGAATAACCCAAACGAGCATTTATGCTTTCAGGTTCTTTACTGTCTGCCTCGTAATACCCTTTTTTCGATTTTTCAGTTTTATCTTGCGCCATATAATGCGTCAGTTGCTCCAACAGATCCTGCTTATCCCTGACGACAAAGGCCAGGCGAAACCTGAGTAAGGCGCGCTTGCATTGCAATGTGTAAGCGATATCAGCAATTTCACTGTTCTCATTATTATCTTTGAGCCAGTGTTTAAAGTTATTCACCTGCTCACATAATTGCGATTGCACATGGGCTGAAAATGGAATAATGACAGGCAGTGCCTTCTCCGGTAATAGCGAGGATGGTTCCTTTTTGACGGGCGTATATTCTTCCACAATAACATGGACGTTTACACCACCGGCACCAAAAGAACTGACCCCTGCCCTGCGTGGAACCGGATTACCATTTATTACCGGCTGATGCCAGGGAGACTTGCTCTGCTGAACAAAAAAAGCAGTCTTTTCAAAATCAATATTGCTGTTCAGCGGACTGTGCAGCAGCGACGGCACCATGATTTTGTGCTGCATTTGCAAAACCGTTTTTGTCAGTTGTGAAACACCGGCAACCGCTTCTCCGTGACCAATATTGGATTTTACAGAACCGATCGAACAGAACTGTTTCCTGTCGGTATGTTTTGAAAAAACATCCATGAGCCCCGTAATTTCAATCGGGTCACCCAGTGGTGTACCGGTACCATGCGCCTCGATATAACTGATGGTATCCGGGCTGATGTTTGCCTGTTTAAAAGCAGCTTCAATGGCCTTTGTCTGGGCAACCGGATTGGGAACGGTATAGCTTTGTGTTTTTCCATCATGACTGACACCGGTTCCTTTAATAACCGCCAGTATCTGGTCACCATCCTCTATCGCCTGCTCACAAGACTTCAGCAAAACAGTGCCAACACCCTCGCCGGGAACATAGCCATCCCCCCCTTCGGCAAAGGCATGACAATGCCCGTCACTTGCTGCAAACCCTCTGCTGCAAATCGTAAAGTATTTGCTGGGATGAAGAGAAAGATTCACTCCTCCGGCAATGGCCATTTCTGCTTCGCCTCTTTTTATACTTTCACAGGCCAGGTGAATGGCATAAAGCGATGATGAACACGCGGTGTCTACGGTTAAACTTGGCCCGGTGAAATTAAAAAAGTAGGAAACATGATTTGCAATAGAAAACATTTGCGAATTGACTGACGACAACAATGCCTGTTGCGCGGCATCAGCCGCAATCAATTGATAATTATTAAACGTTGCCCCGGCAAAAACACTGACATTGCGCGATTTCTTTTGCCAGTCAGGGCCAATATAGCCCGCACTCTCAAGACACTCCCAGGTATTTTCCAGAAAAATCCGTTCTTGTGGGTCCATTGCACGGGCATCTTGCGGCGACACATTAAAAAAGAGTGCATCAAACTTGTCAACATCCTCAATAAACCCGCCCCATTTGGAATAAATAGACCCGGTTTTACTCTTGTCCCGGCTGAACAGGGGACGATAATCAAATCGCTCAACAGGAATTTCACTAATACTGTCCCGGCCTTCACACAAATTATCCCAATACTCTGCCAAATTGTTTGCATGGGGATATTTTCCGCTCATACCAATGATGGCGATATCCTGATCTGACGATAATTGTTTTAATGTTTTATTTTTTTCTGCTTTATTCCCAGGGTATGTAACAGCGGGTTCAGAAAGTTGTTGTTTGCTGTTTTCCGTACAGCTCGTTTCAATATAAGCAGCCAGTGAAGACAGTGTTTTATATTTGAAAAAAAGTGTCGGCTCCAGCTTCCCTATCCATGCTTCAAGCTCGGTATTCAGGGATGCAATCAAAATCGAATCCAGACCAAGTGCCTCAAAATCGGCGTCAATATCAATGCGGTCAACGGCAATACTGGTGATTTTTGAAACAATCCCGGTCAGATTTTGCAATACATTATGAGCAGGGTCGTCTGTTTCGCCATTTGTTGCGCTATGTTCAGGTAAGGTAATATCCTGATGAAATGATGCTGCACCTGGCAAATTATTTTTACCGGGATCATTCCAGTATCGTTCATCAGCAAAGGGATATGTCGGCAAGTTAATCCGCCGGGGCTTATTATTAACATACATTTTGTGCCAGTCGAGATCCAGACCATCCACCCAAAGCCTTGCCACTCTTGCCCGTTTTTTCTTTTTAATCCAGGTATCAAGTAATGCTTTTGCATCTTCATCTGTAGTAAAAACGGCCACCGCCTCCTGGCGTTTATCCGTTTTTGCATTCATCACCCGGGAGGAAGATTCCCCCCTGATAAATTCCTGTAACCCATCCAGTAAATCCTGTCTTGAATCCGGCAATATGGCCAACCGGAAATCCATTGCCCCCCGCCCCGTTTGTAGCGTATACATCATATCTGCCAGGTTCAGGTTCTCCTGGTTTTGAACATAATCCAGCATGCGTTTTGCATAAATTTTGAGTTGATTCTCGCTCTTTGCTGACAATACAAAAATCAGGGGAATCTGATCATCTTTTGGGATCAAATAATTTCTGTCTTCAGATTGAGACTGTGGTTCGGGTAAATATTCTTCAATGACAAGATGAGCATTGGTACCACTAAACCCAAATGAACTTACTGCTGCACGCCGAGCCTGCCCCGGGACTTCCTGCCAGTCTTGCAATTCAGTATTGATGTAGAATGGAGTGTCCTGCAAAACAATATGTTCATTGAGCTTTTCAAAATTGATCGTGGGAGGCAACATTTTATGTTTCAATGCCAACACTATTTTCATTGCTCCCGATACACCTGCTGCGGGCATAAGATGACCAATATTGCTTTTAACCGATCCCAGAGCACAATACGATTTTTTTCGGGTATATGCCTGAAAAGCACTGGTTAATGCCTCTACCTCGATGGGGTCACCCAATGTCGTACCGGTTCCATGTGCTTCGACCAGTGAAATTGATTCCGGGTTTATGTTAAAGCGCTGATAAACTTCTTTCTCAAGCAGGATTTGTGAATTCACACTGGGTGCAGTAATGCCATTGGTTTTTCCATCCTGGTTGACCCCCCAGCCACGAATCACGCCTGCAATGGAATCCTGGTCACGCACTGCATCTGATAATCTTTTTAAAATAAAGACCCCGACACCTTCACCAGGCACAAAACCATTCGCACGGGCATCGAAAGTGAAACAGCGGTTATCTCTGGATAACATACCAGCCTTGCTGGTCATGATGTGCAGTGACGGTCCGGAAAGCACGCATACCCCACCCGCAAACGCCATATCACTGGTACCCAGCATCAAGCTGTTGCAGGCTTCTGCAATCGCCACAAGAGAGGAAGAGCAAGCCGTGTCGATGGCCATGCATGGGCCTTTCAAATCCAGCAAATAGGCGATTCGGGCACTTAATATTGATGCCGCGCTACCCATTAAATCCTGCGCGGTTTGTCCTTGTCCATAATCACTGGCACCACAACCCACATAGACACCACAGCGGCTTCCGGACAGTGCCGAGGGGCTCAATCCTGCATCTTCCATGCTCGACCAGCAATTTTCCAGAAACAGGCGTTGTTGGGGGTCGATGAATTTTGCTTCGGCCGGAGAAATGTTGAAAAACAGGGGATCAAATTTATCCACATCCCCCAGTACGCCCATCCGGTCACAATAAGTCTTGCCTGGAGCATCAGGATCAGCATCAAAAAAATGATCCATATCCCAGCGGTTTTTGGGTATTTCTGAAATACAATTTTGACCACTGGCCAGGTTTTCCCAAAACCCGGCCAGGTTTTTTGATTGCGGAAACTGCCCGGACATACCAATGATTGCAATGGCCGGAGGTGATGCTGAGGAATCTTTGTCGTCATGGTCCCACACTCTTTCATCATCAGACTTCGGCGACGTTTTTTTGGAGCGTATACGGTCAGGCCGGGGAGCACTTATAGCCTCATCTGTGGTTTCAATCCCGAGTGCGGGCCTGAGTGCTGGCGAATCAGTCTCCAAAACATCGGCGGGCGGTAGAGGTCCCATTGTTATTTTTTCTGTTTTCTCTTTCTCTACAACATTTTCTGCAGCACCTTCCACAACACTATTTTCATCACACAAAAATATCCCTTTTTTATTACCCTCTTCCATAACATATTTTGCCAGCATATTGATGGTTGGATAGTCATAGACTTTGGTGGCCGCAATACCCAGATCAAATTTGTCATTGATTTTTCTGACCCAGGCCACACCGGTCACAGAATCCAGACCTGTGTCTATAAACTGTATATCATCATCGATACTGTCCACATCCATATACAGTTCATCGGCTAAACCCTCACGTAATATGCAACGAATATCTTCCAGTAATAAATTATTATCATCGACACCAGTGGGATCATCTCCATATGTTCCGGTATTTTCATTTTGGGTAACACTGACGATTCGATCTTCCGGATTAACCCGAACAGAATTATTTTCTTTATCTCCACCTGAAAATTTAACCAGGCCACCCAGGTAATTTGTAAACAGGTTAATCGTTGGATAGTCATACACTTTGGTGGCCGGGATATCCAGATCAAACTCTTCATTGATTTTTCTTGTCCAGGCCACACCAGTCACTGAGTCCAGGCCCATGTCGATGAACTGGGTATCAGTATCAATGGCACCCATATCCAGATATAATTCATCGGCAAGACCCTGGCATAACTTGTTACGCAAGCTTTCCTGGTCATATTTTTCTAAATTCTCTGGCTCACTATTTCCAGGTATTGAAATTTCAGGGGGTTTATTCAATTCAACAGAATGTTCAATAAAACCTGATTGAATTTTTTCAAACACATGTTCATTGCCAACAAAGGTTTTTTCATGCATCGCCACTTCCTGCTGAAAAGCAGAAGACAGCCGGTTACGAAGTTCCTGACTCAGTTGTGTTTTCAACAACACAAGCGCCAGCCGACTCGACAGAGCGAGACGGTTGGCCATTTCCATAGCATAATCAACAACCTCATCCCTTGGCACCACCGGCATGTTTATTCCACGCTCCTCAAGTTCAATGCCCTTGTATTCCTTTGCGGTAAACAACATTTCCCAAGCCAGATCATCTCCAAAACGATCAGGGAAAACCAGGGTAGCTCCTGCACCGGGTGTGAATCCGTAACGCATATAGTTACTGGTATATGTTGATTCTTTGCCAAATATTGCAAAATCGCAAAACATTCCCAACGCCCACCCGGCACCAATGCCGTGCCCCTGCATGGCGGCAATCACCGGAATTTCGCACGCCAATGTTAGTGCATGTACTTTTGCATCAGTGAATTTCACTTCTCCACTCTGAATGGCAAGCAACCCTTCCTTGTTGCCACCACAGGCAAAATAATTTCCGTAACCCGTCAACACAACGGCTTTATAATCTCTGTTACTGTTAATGTGTTCAAATGCTTCCAGCAAACCATCAGCCAATGATTCAGAAAATGTATTTTTACTTTTCCGGTCGCACATTTTTACGACAACAACACCATTTTCATAAGCCTCAACCAGCACAGTATCATTGCCGGATTTAACTTTTTTTGCATCCATCAGAGTTTGATTTTTTTCTGGCGTTGACTCATGGCTGCCTTGCGTCAATTGCCGGGCAATATGTTTTTCTTCCTGGTGATTTTTTCTCAATCCTGTCCGAAGCTGTTGAGACAATTGTGCTTTAAGTTTATGCAGATTTTCGGTTGAAAAAGATGCCCACTTTTTAGCCATTCCAAACGCGGTTTCTTCTACTTTTATTCGGGCAACCGAGGCACATGCGGTCATCGCTTTCAACTGTGCCCCACTATAATTTTTACCGGTAAACAGAATTTCTCTTGCCAGATAATTGTCCAGTTTTTCCGGAAAAACCAGTGTGGCTCCACCATTGGGCGCATATCCATGGTTCATGCCGGAATAACAATATGAGCCTTCATCAGCATATACAACACCATCACAACACAGCCCCAGCAACCAGCCCGTTCCACTGGCATCTCCTGCCATTGCAGCAATGACGGGAAGATCAAATTCAATGATTGTTGTTTGTAGCTGCAAGCCCTGGTGGTTATGTGCCTCATCGTCCAGAATGAAGTGTTTATCCAGACCCGCCAACACAACGACCTTGCATTGATCTACAGTCCGAACATGTTCAAAACTCTCCACCAAACCTTCAATCAGCGATGTGGACAGTTTATTTTCACGCTCATGATCCTGCAATCTTATAACGACGATTCCATGATCGTAGAATTCAACACCAACCAGAGGGGTTCCCGGTTGATTTTCTTGCGTCAATAAGTTTGATTGTTTTGGCATTTTTTCCCTCACTACCATCATCCTGATAAAATGCATCAGAGCTTCCCATGAACTATGGGTTATTTTAGTTGGCCGTTAAAAATAATTTGCCTGTTGCCCGTTTGTTTCTGTTCAAATATTTTTCTAACCACGACAATCTATTCTTCCAAAATTTCGCCTCTCTGAACCCAGGCATTTTTTTAGCTGAAGCAATGCTTCCCTGGGGGAGTCAGCCAGTTCACAGGCCATTTTCATTGCATAGGAGTCAAGTTCTCTTTTGGGTAATACGGGTAGACGCAACCCTTTTTCTTTCAGTTCCTTTCCTGCGTGCTCTTCATTTGAGTACAACAGTTGCGAGGCAATTTCTTTACCAAAACGTTTACTGACGAACAACTGTTCCGAATTTTCCGGTATTCGATCAGAATCATCAGGGTGATAGCGATAAATACTTTCTTCACAAAAAACCATAAAGTCACAAAGAATTCCGACCAGCCAACCCATTCCTGTTGCATCACCTTTCATCACCGCGATGACCGGTATCTCACACTCTGTGATCAAACGATCCAGTTCTTCTTGCACAAAATTATTTTGTTGTTTTACATCACTTGACAGAAAACATTTATCCTGCCCTGTCAATAAAATCACTTTTGAATTTTTATTCTGGCAGACTTTTCCAAAACATTCATGCAAATCATGGAGCATCTGTTTCGATAACAAATTGTTGTTTTTAATGTCATTTATCCTGACTTCAAAAACCCCTTTATCATGTTCATGCTGTTCAACAAGCTCACTGGTATAATTCTCTGCATTTTCTGGACTGGGTGTAGATAAGGGCTCAGATGAGGGTGCGGACAAGTCCGAAAGAACAACAGGGGCATGAGCATGTTTTTTTTCCTCCGGAAAAAAAGAAACATCATTTGATCGTAACAAGGGATCAGCAAGCACAATGCCGGAGGGTTTGATTTTATGACCCCCTTTTACTGTCACCTTTGTTTTATCGACAGTTAATTCAGCATCAAGTGTCTTCCCTGGCAGGTCAGGTTTGTCACTTTCACCAAAAATACCAGGCCTGTTTTCAACAGGCTTGATGTCTGTTGGTCTGTTTTTTGTTGTCCAACTTTCTGTTACCCAATAATGGTCTCTGGCAAAAGGATAAGAAGGCAGACTTGTTCGAGCCGGCATGGCATCACCATATAGTAAATGCCAGTCGATACTGACTCCCTTGCTCCACAGGTCTGCAAGTTTTGCGTGTTTTCCTTTATTGATCCAGCTGTCGATGGTTTTTTTCATGTCTTCATCTGCATCCAGATCTGCAAATGTTCCCGCTGTTTTTTTCACCCGGCCCCGGTACAGGGCCTCAATATCTTCCTGGCCCGTGATAAAGGCAGACAATTTTTCTTTGAGTTCTGTCATCGATGTCACCACCACCGCAAGACGTTCTTCCATGGCTTCCCGACCCACTTGCAGGGTCCAGGCCATATCATTGAGCCGTTCCTCTGACCCGGTTTTTAATTGAGAATATTCATCGCCTTCCAGAAAATTGATCAGTCGTTCGGCGTAGTCATTCAATCGTGCCTCGTTTTTTGCTGACAATACGATCACTACCGGTGTTACGGCGGCAATATCCTGCACCAGTGGAATTTTTACTTTGGACGTATATTCTTCAATCACCATGTGTACATTTGAACCGCCAGCACCAAAGGCAGATATCCCCGCTATCCTGGGAAATTCTTTACCGTCAACGACTGGCCGGTTCCAGTCAGTCAAACTCTGGTTTACAACAAAGGGGGTTGTCGAGAAATCGATATCAGGATTCAGCTTTTCTGAATGCAGCGACGGAACGATTTGACCATGTTTCATTTGTAACAGCACTTTTGTCAGTCCGGCGATACCTGCCGCACTCTCACAATGACCAATATTGGATTTTACAGAGCCAATACGGCAAAACTGTTTTTCTTCCGCGCAATGACCAAACGCCTTGCTCAGCCCTGCTATTTCAATCGGATCACCCAGCTTTGTTCCCGTGCCATGGGCCTCAATGTAACTGACAGCTCGTGGATCAATGCCTGCTTCCTTTATGGCGTCGGCAATCGCCATCTGCTGTACATTTGGATTGGGTACCGTATAGCCATTGGTTTTACCGCCATGATTAATAGCGCTGCTTTTTATAACACCATAGATATGATCACCATCCCGCTCCGCATCTGCCAGGCGTTTCAATAACACCACGCCAACACCTTCACCGGGGATGTAACCATCTCCTCCCTTGCCAAAGCTTTCACAATGTCCCGCCGTTGAAATAAACTGCCCCGTACTTAACATCAGGTATTTATTGGGGTGTATGCTCACGTTCACACCACCGGCAATACCCAGATCAGTCCGCCCCTGTTTTAAATCCTGACAAGCCAGATGAAGCGTGGTTAATGATCCCGAGCACATCGTATCAACGGTCATACTGGGACCATGCAGATTAAAGACATACGATACGCGGTTGGCAATGTTGGCCAGGATTGAGGCAAACCCCTTGCGATCTCCCCGCATACTGGCTTCAGCACCAAACAGTTGATACTCGCCATACATCACGCTGGCATAGACCCCAACCGGCGCGGATGAGTATTCACCCTGAATTTTTTGTAAATCTTCGCGACAATAACCGGCATCCTCAAGCGCAGCCCACGCTTGCTCCAGAAACAGTCGCTCCTGTGGGTCAATGATTGCTGCTTCTCTGGGTGAGATGTTGAAAAACAACGGATCAAATTCATCCACGCCATCGAGAAAACCTCCCCATTTACTATAATGGCTACCCGGGCGGGTTCGGTCTTCCGAGTAATATTCGCGCCAGTCCCAGCGTTCTTTCGGCACCTCGGTAATACAGTCTTTGCCATCTCTCAGGTTGGCCCAGAATTCGTCCAGGTTACGTGCTTGCGGATAACGCCCGG
>JAADIL010000202.1 GCA_013151355.1 Gammaproteobacteria bacterium | reverse complement strand
TTACGTGAGATTCCTGAATTTGACTCCGGGGGAAACCCTGTTCTCGATCCTCTCACGGGGGAGCAGTTATTAATAAATGAAGGTTTTCTGGTTAGTTTTGACGAGGTATTTATTCAGAAACGGGCGACGGTAAACTGGAGCATTCGGACCAGAAAAACAAACTCGAACATTAGTGTTTTTATTGAACGGCGTGCTTTTGAAAGTAATGATTTTGAAGACCGTGTTAAAGGCAGCAGTTTACGCTGGAGTTGGAACATTAGTCGAAAGAACCTGTTTTCTGCGAATATGAGTCTGCGGAAAACTCAACGAGTGGCAAGTGATGATACTTATCGTACCATCCTGACATCTTTCCGTCGCAGTCTTGCGCCGAATGCAACGGCCAGTATCAGTCTCAGCCGTTTGCAACGACTTGGGGCAGCCGTTAACAACACTTATACGGTAAACACTATTTCTGCAACTTTTAACATGAATTGGTGATGTACTGGCAGGAATGAATAACAAATGATGAAACAACAAATTCTTTGTGTCGTGGGTGCCCGCCCCAATTTTATGAAAATTGCACCGGTAATGGCCGCGTTGCAGCATTCTGAGACACTGACGCCATTTTTGGTGCATACGGGCCAGCATTATGATACGGCGATGAAGCATGCCTTTTTCGATCAATTGGGCATACCTGAGCCCGACATTGATTTGGGTGTAGGCTCCGGAAGCCACGCCGTGCAAACAGCAGATATCATGAGCCGTTTTGAAACGGTGCTGGATGATGAAAAACCTGCATTGGTATTGGTGGTCGGTGATGTTAATTCGACCATCGCCTGTGCCCTGGTCGCCACCAAAAAAGAAATTCCTGTGGTTCATGTGGAATCCGGGTTGCGCAGTTATGACAGAAAAATGCCGGAAGAAATCAATCGCGTGCTGACAGATCAAATATCTGATCTCCTGTTTACCACTGAGCGTGATGCGGAATCCAATTTGTTACGTGAAGGTATTGATGCGGTGCGCATTCATTTTGTGGGCAATGTGATGATTGATACCTTGCAGGCGCAACTCGAAAAGAAAATTTCTGCTGCGGAGACTTTTCGCAACGTTGCCGCAAATGTTGTATTCCAGCCCGGTGATTATGGCCTGTTGACGCTGCATCGCCCATCCAATGTTGATGACCCTTCTGTGCTGAAATCCCTGTTGGCTGTGCTGGCTGAAATCAGTGAACAACTTCCTTTGGTTTTTCCTGTTCACCCACGTACCAGGGCGAAAATCCAGGAAGCGGGTTTGGCTGGCTTTTTTGATCCACAACGGGTGCTTGTTTTACCGCCACAAAGTTATCTGGAAATGTTGGGTCTGATGTCTGAAGCCCGCATGGTGTTGACGGATTCGGGAGGCATCCAGGAAGAAACAACGTCCCTGGGTGTTCCCTGTATTACTTTACGCGAAAATACTGAACGGCCGATTACCGTTGATCAGGGTACCAATACCATTGTTGGCACTGATCCCGTACGGATTCGTACGGTGTTTGATGAAATTATGCTCAATGGCGGCAAAGCGGGCAGGGTACCCGAGTTGTGGGACGGGAAAGCGGCACAACGTATTGTTGCGGTGCTTGAAGACTGGTTGGCTGCGACAATACCGTCGCAGCCCGGTGCTTGAATTCACGGTATTAACATGTCTGTTATCAATGCCATGACCGTTGACGTGGAAGATTATTTCCAGGTTTCCGCTTTCGAAAAATTCATTGATCGTGCTCACTGGGATAAATTTCCCTGTCGGGTTGAGAGGAATATGGACCGTATTCTGGGTCTTTTTGCAGAGAAAGAAGTAAGGGCAACTTTTTTTACCCTGGGTTGGGTCGCGGAACGCTATCCTGATTTGGTGAGGAGGATTGTGGATGAGGGACACGAGTTGGCCAGCCACGGTTTTACCCATACCCGTGTTACCCAACAAAGTCCGCAGGAATTTCGCGCCGATATTGAAAAGACCAAAAAACTGCTGGAAGACATCTCGGGTGTCGAGATAAAGGGATATCGTGCCCCAAGTTATTCCATTGGTGCTGCCAACCTGTGGGCTCTGGATGAGTTGTCTGAGGTGGGTTATTGCTACAGTTCCAGCATTTATCCGGTAAAACACGATCTCTACGGCATGCCGGAAGCATCACGTTTCGCCTTTCGGCCACGGGGTGAGCACGGCATTTTGGAGATACCGATTACTACTGTTCGTTTTGGCAATAAAAATCTGCCTTGTGGTGGCGGCGGATTTTTCCGGCTTTATCCTTACGCTGTATCCCGATGGGCTTTACGGAGGGTTAATCAGAATGAAGGTCAGTCAGGCATGTTTTATTTTCATCCCTGGGAAATTGATCCGGATCAGCCGCGTCAATCCGGTGTTGGTTTGAAAACACGTTTTCGTCACTACCTCAATCTTGGGCGTATGGAACAACGACTGATGGCTTTGTTGCGAGATTTTAAATGGGGCCGCATGGATCAAATATTTTTAGGCAAGGAAACTAATGTGAGTACCAGGGCGTGACAGTGACATCATCTGAATTGACCATTCGCGAACTTTCCACCAGTGACGATAAACTGCGTTGGGATGCTTTTGTGCAAATTTGCCCGGAAGCAACATTTTTTCACCGTGCAGGCTGGAAGCATGTCATGGAAGAAGTCTTTGCTCATCGTGCCTGGTTTCTGTATGCCGAGCGTGATGGGGAAATAGAAGGTGTTTTACCACTGGCACAGATTAATAGCCGCTTGTTTGGCAATTCACTGATGTCTTTGCCCTTTTGTGTTTATGGGGGAGTAGCGGCAAATTCTTCTGAAGCAATGCAGCTGTTAACGGAAGCAGCGCAGCGCAAGGCTGAGTCTCTGGGTGTGGATGCGCTGGAAATGCGTAACAAGGAATTGCATTATCCGGAATGGTCGCACAAAGATCTTTATGTGACCTTTCGGAAAGAGATCGACCCTGATCCTGAAATTAACCTGAAGAATATCCCGCGCAAGCAACGCGCCATGGTGCGAAAAGGCATCAAGGCAGGGCTGGAAGGGGCGTGGGATGATGATATTGATCGCTTCTACAGCGCTTACTCACAAAGCGTACATGCTCTGGGCACGCCGGTTTTTTCACGAAAATTATTTACGGTACTACAGGATGAGTTTGGTGATGATTGCCGCATACTGACCATTACCAAAGATGGACGAATCGTGGCCTCGGTGATGAATTTTTATTTTCGCAATGAAGTGCTGCCCTATTATGGTGGAGGCACTTCTGAGGCTCGTGCCTTGAAGGGTAATGATTTCATGTATTGGGAGCTGATGTGCCGCTCAGCGGAGCAGGGCATTGAAATTTTCGACTATGGCCGCAGCAAAAATGGTGCTGGATCCTACAGTTTTAAAAAGAACTGGGGTTTTGAACCAACACCCTTGCACTATGAATATCACCTTGTAAAAGCTGATTCAGTGCCGGATGTAAATCCCAATAATCCAAAATACCAAATGTTCATCAAGCTGTGGCGCAAATTACCGTTGGGTGTGACGCAGTGGCTTGGCCCACATATTGTCAGGAATCTGGGTTAACCATGAGCCGGGCAAAAGAATTACTGTTTCTTGTCCACCGAATTCCCTATCCACCGAATAAAGGTGACAAAATTCGCTCGTTTAATTTACTTAAACATTTGGCGAAGACCTATCGTGTACACGTTGGGGCATTTGTCGATGACCCCCATGACTGGCGCTACCAAACTGATCTTGAGGCCATGTGTGGCGAGGTTCGTTTACAGAATTTAAAACCTGCTATGCGAAAGTTAATGAGTCTCACGAGTTTATTGACCGGAGAATCATTGACCGTGCCCTATTATGCCAATCAATCCATGCAAGCCTGGGTTGATGATTTGTTGGCAAGAAAGCCTGTTGAACAGGTCGTGGTGTTTTCTTCTCCCATGGCGCAGTTTGTGTCGGGCCCGGCGTATTCACATTTACGGCGAGTGGCAGATTTTGTGGATATCGATTCAGACAAATGGGCACAGTATGTTCGTACAAAACCCTGGCCGCTGAGCTGGATCTACGGGCGTGAGGCCCGTACTTTATTTGCCTACGAACGAAAAATTGCCAATGAGTTTGATGCCTCTGTGTTTGTAACCGATGACGAGTGCGAGATGTTCAAACAAATGGTACCGGAAGCTGGAACACGAATTAATGCGGTGCACAATGGCGTGGATACGGATTATTTTTCACCGGATCGGGAGTATCCCGATCCTTATCCTCAACAAAGCCCAAGACTGGTGTTTACCGGTGCGATGGATTATTGGGCCAACGTGGATGCCGTAAGCTGGTTTGCCAGAGATATTTTTCCTGGCATACGCGAGACTGTTGCCGATGCGGAATTCTATATTGTCGGTGGACGTCCCACATCAGGTGTGCGGGCGTTGGGAAAGTTGCCGGGCATCACGGTAACCGGTGCCGTACACGATATTCGCCCCTATATTGCGCACGCCCGGGTTGCTGTTGCACCTATGCGTATTGCGCGCGGTGTTCAAAACAAAGTACTGGAGGCCATGGCTATGGCCAAAACGGTGCTGGTAACACCAGAGGCGGCGGAAGGTATTGCCGCTCGTGCGGGAGTGGATTTATTGGTGGAGTCAGAGGTGGAGTTGTTACAAAAACAGGCGTCGCATTTATTGGCAAATGATGGTGTAGATACAGGGCAGGCAGCACGGTGTTGTGTGTTGCGAAACTACGGCTGGATGAAAAACTTGCAACACTTTAATGAACTGCTTGAGCCTGGCAAGTTTGCTACGGGGGAGGATTCGCTGAGCTCCGCAAAGTTAGCGGAGGTGGTGGTGGCTCCGTGACGGAAGTGGTTCAGGTTGAAGACAGGAAGAACCTCGTCTGGGCGCCGGGCTGGTCATCGGCCTTCATGGTGCTGGGGTTATCCCTGTTGGTGTTGGGGGTCGTTTTTTGGTCCACGTACAATGATATTGTCATCGTATGGTGGCGCTCCGAAACCTATGCTCATGGCTTTCTGATCTTGCCCATTGTGGGTTATCTGTTGTGGCAAAAACGTGCCGAGCTGGCTTGTATGTCACCGCAACCCTCAACCGGAGCCGCATTGCTCATGCTGTTTCCGGCGTTGCTCTGGTTGTTGGGGTATGCCGCCCAGGTTGCCATGCTTGAACAGCTCGCGGTAGTTGCCATGTTACCGGTTATGATATGGGTGGTTATTGGAACCGCTGCCGCAAAAAAAATCATGTTTCCGTTGGCATACCTGTTCTTTGCTGTGCCCATAGGTAATTTTCTGGTAGGCCCGCTACAGGACGTGACTGCGGTATTTACAGTATGGGCATTGCAGATGACCGGCATTCCCGTCTACCTGGAAGGGCGTTTTTTTTATATTCCCGGTGGCAGTTTTGAAGTGGCTCAAGCCTGTAGTGGTGTACGTTATCTGATTGCCTCTCTGGCTCTCGGCACACTTTACGCCTACCTGAATTATGTGAGCTTCAGGCGACGCCTGATATTTATTGCCCTGGCAATAGTGGTACCTGTCGTCGCCAATGGTATTCGCGCCTATGGCATTGTGATGATAGCTCACTTGAGTGATTACAGCCTGGCGGTGGGTGTCGATCATATTATTTATGGCTGGTTATTTTTTGGCGTGGTCATCTTTCTACTGTTCGGGTTAGGCTCGTTCTTTCGTGAGGAACCCAGGCCAGATGATAATACTGCGACGGTATTACAGAATGGCATGTCAGGTGCTAATGGGGGCGCTCCCGACATCAAACGTTTCACCACGTGGGCCCTGTTGGCCATTACCCTGGCCGTTAGTGCACCGGGCTTCACCGTCTGGATGGATGCTCGAAGTGTTGCCCGGCCCGTCGTGAATGTGAACTTGCCACAGGGAACCGGCGGATGGTCGGGGCCATACGAAACAAGTGACCCATGGCGACCTGGTTTTGTCGGTGCGCAGGAACATCGTGTTGAGTATCGCAAGAATGGCCAGAGTGTACAGCTCTATCTGGCTTATTACTCGAGCCAAAACAAAGATGCTGAACTCATCAACTGGTACAATGTGGTCTTTGATGAAAAACAGTTTCGTCGTCTGGGTGACGGTATTACGCAGGCACGATTGTCAACGGAACAGGACTGGCCAGTGTTTGCTACACGTTTGAGGTCTGGAGAACAGTCACGGCTGGTGTGGCATTGGTATGAAATTGACGGCGTTGCTACCGTGAGCCGTGTGTGGGCAAAGGTCTACGCCGTACAGAGTCGTTTGCTGGGGGCTCGTATCGGCTCGGCAGCCTGGGTGATATCAACCGGGTATTCTGTGAGTACTGAAAAAGCTGAAGTGGTAATGGAAGATTTTCTGTCCAGCATGCTGCCCCGGTTAAGAGAGGCAGTTAACCAGTGAAAAGGACTGCCGTCAGCCAGCCACCGCTTGTAGTACATATCATTTATCGATTGGCTGTGGGGGGACTGGAAAATGGGCTCGTCAATCTGATCAATCGCATGTCACCGGAACGCTACCGCCATGCGATCATTTGTTTAACAGATTATACCGATTTCCGTTTCCGTATCAGCCAGCCTGATGTGGCTATCTACGCGTTACACAAGTCCGCAGGAAAAGATATCGGATTGTATTATCGGCTCTGGAAACTGCTAAGGACACTTCGTCCTGATATTCTCCATACGCGCAATTTATCAGGACTGGAAGCGCAACTCCCCGGGTTTTTGGCGGGAGTCCGGTATAGAATTCACAGTGAGCATGGACGAGAGGGTGCCAATCTGGATGGTAACTATACAAAGCACAACCTGTTGCGACGGGCATTCTCACCTTTAGTACATAAATATATTGCATTATCCAGTGACCTGGAGAACTGGTTACGAGTAAAAATAAAAATTCCGACCGGTAAACTTGTTCAAATTATTAACGGTGTCGATATCGAAAGGTTTCGACCGGCGGATAAAGAACGTGCGCTATTGCCAATTCCTGATTTTGCGCCTCAGGATACAATAGTGATCGGTACTATAGGACGTATGGCGGTCGTGAAAGATCAGTTAACGCTTGTAAAATCATTTATAGAACTCTTGAGACGTGATCCTGATGCTTCCAAAAAACTCCGTCTGGTCATTGTAGGAGAGGGTGTTTTGCGTCAGGAAGCGATTGACTTGCTGGAGAAGGCAGAGGCATCCCGGTTTGCGTGGTTGCCCGGCAGCCGTGATGATGTTCCGGAGATTCTGCGTGCACTCGACATTTTTGTATTGCCCTCTTTAAACGAAGGTATTTCAAATACGATTTTAGAAGCAATGGCTACCGGTCTTCCTGTTGTGGCAACGAATGTCGGCGGTAATTCCGAATTAATTGTTGATGGTGTTACAGGATCACTTGTCCCTCGTTCGGATTTTGTTGCTATGGCTGACACCCTGGATGAGTACCTGTCCAATCCAGATCTTGTCACCCGTCGTGGACAAGCCGGGCGTTCGAAAGTAATGAAAGATTTTACCATGGAAAAAATGGTGCTTCGATACACGGATATTTATGATGATTTGCGTTCAGTTAGAGAATGACTGAAAATTGCATATGGCGAGAGTGATATGTCAATTTTGTTCTCCATCAAAATCACTAATTGATAACAGGTCGGGATTCTTTTAACTATGTGCGGCATTTCAGGTATTTATTTTTGTAACGGTCATGGAGAGGTAGATCGCGAGTTATTGCTGCGTATGAATGCCAGTCAATTTCACAGAGGGCCAGACGAAGGTGGTATTCATATTGAACCCGGAGTTGGTCTGGGCCACAGGCGTTTATCGATTATAGACTTGAACAATGGACAACAACCTCTATTTAACGAGGATGGCTCAGTCGTTGTCGTATACAACGGTGAAATCTATAATTTTGAAGAATTAATGAAGGAATTAATGTCGCTGGGTCATGTCTTTGGCTCGAGATGTGACACCGAAGTTATCGTACATGCGTGGGAAGAATGGGGACAGGATTGCGTAAAGAAATTTCGCGGAATGTTTGCATTTGCTCTGTGGGATCGTAATAAAAGGACCCTGTTTTTTGCACGAGATCGTCTGGGGATTAAACCATTATATTATGCTTTCTTGCCTGGCAATAAGCTTGTTTTTGGATCAGAACTGAAAGCGTTAATGGTTCATCCGGAATTGCGTCGGGAGATAGATCCGCAGTCAGTTGAAGATTATTTTGGTTTTGGCTACGTTCCAGAGCCCAGAACCATTTTTCGGGATGCAAAAAAACTTCCGCCGGGCCATTCGTTAACAGTTAAAGTCGGAGAATCCGTTTCCCCCCGGCCCCAACAATATTGGGACATACCCTTCCAGACAACCAGCCTCAACCACAACCATAATGAGACAGGAATAGAACTTATAGAAAGACTGAAGGAGGCAGTAAAGATTCGTCTGGTTGCCGATGTACCGTTGGGGGCTTTTCTCTCGGGGGGGGTAGACTCCAGTGCAGTCGTAGCAATGATGTCAGAATTGACCAATAAACCTGTCAATACCTGCTCGATCTCCTTCGGTGATCCTGCTTTCAACGAGATGCAATATGCCGCCCAGGTGGCTGAACGTTATCAAACCAGTCATCAGGTTGAAGAAGTCGATCCGAATGACTTCAACCTCATCGACACACTCGCCGATCTGTATGATGAGCCATTTGCAGACAGCTCGGCCATACCAACCTATCGGGTTTGCGGATTAGCGCGCAAAAATGTAACTGTGGCCCTGTCCGGTGATGGTGGCGATGAAAACTTTGCGGGTTACCGTCGCTACCAGACATATCTTGCAGAGGAGCGCATGCGCAAGATAGCACCCGTCGGATTTCGTCGGCCGTTCTTTGGGTTATTGAGCCAACTGTACCCAAAGGCCAACTGGGCGCCTCACATGTTTCGGGCAAAATCAACTTTTGAGGCGCTCGCGCGCGACTCTGTCGAAGGATATTTTGACAGAGTCGCACTTGTCCGTGACCCGCTTCGCCGACATTTGTTCAGCCCGAAGTTTCGGAGTGAGTTACAAGGCTACGTTGCAACTGAAGTATTACGTCAGCATATCGATAAATGTCCAACGGATCATCCTCTGTCCACCGTACAGTACCTTGATATCAAGACAAACCTTGTTGGGGATATACTGACCAAAGTTGACAGGGCGAGTATGGCGCATGGACTGGAAGTTCGTGTGCCAATTTTGGACCATTATTTTGTAGAATGGGCATCAGGACTACCCCCGGAAATCAAACTTGATCAAGGTAACGGAAAGCACATATTAAAAAAGGCTCTTGAGCCATATTTACCAAACCAGATCTTGTACCGTCCCAAGATGGGCTTTGCCGTTCCTCTGGGTTCCTGGTTTCGTGGGCCTTTGAGGAAGCGTGTGCGGGATACATTGCTATCCTCGAACCTGACCGACAGCGGTATGTTCAATCAAAAATTTTTACAAAAACTGGTTACAGAACATCAGGAATCACGTCGAGACCATAGTGCAGTGATATGGTCATTGCTAATGTTTGAGGCATTTCAACGGCGGGTACTTGAGCGGCCATTATAGGCAAGGGTAATTAACAATGCGGATTCTTCATGTTTTGGATCATTCTATTCCTCTTCA
>JAADIL010000276.1 GCA_013151355.1 Gammaproteobacteria bacterium | reverse complement strand
CTTGAAGAGGAATTGCTTTTTCCCTCCAGTACACAGGTGGCTATCTTTTTATCCATAGATGTTGGCGAGTTTTTTAAACTGGATTCAGTGCAACTTAAAATTGATGACAAGGTGGTGGCGAATCATCTTTACACGAAACGTGAGCTGGGCGCGTTGAAACGCGGTGGTGTGCAACGTTTGTACATTGGTAATGTCAAAGCGGGCGAGCATGAATTGATTGCCACTTTTCGGGGGCCGGGGCCGAATAACCGGGAGTACCGCCGTGGCACTACGATGAAATTCAAAAAAGGTTCTGCTGCCAAATTTATGGAACTCAAAATTGTGGATGCGACACAAAAATTGCAGCCAGAGTTCGTGGTTAAAGAATGGGAATGAACCGGGGTTGATCGTGTTTTTTTCAAAATCATTCCGTTTTTGGGTGTCGCCTTTTTTGGTTGGGCTTGGCATGCTGGTCTCCCCGTTGGCTATATTTGCCGCGCCGCTTCCTTCCGCAGTGAAAGACCCGCATTACGGCGCAGTGTTATATGAGTTTTACCAGCAAAATTATTTTTCGGCTGCGGTTAATCTGTTAACGGCACAACAGCTAAAACGACTGAAACACCATGATGCAGACAGTGAGTTATTACTGGGTGGTCTGTACCTGTCGTATGGCTTGCATTCGGATGCTGAAAAAATCTTCACAAAATTGATTGATGATGCCGTCGCACCCGGGGTGCGCGACAGAGCCTGGTTTTATCTGGGGAAAATCCGCTATCAGAAACAATTGTTTACGGAGGCTGAAACAGCGTTGTCGCAAGTGGGAGATGCGCTTGATGAATCCTTGCAGGAGGAGTTTCGCATTCTGAAGGCCAATTTGTTGATGGCGCAGGAAAAATATACGGAGGCGGCAACAGCGTTACAGGGTTTGGTAGAAGATGAGGGCGAGCAAAAAGCCAATTATGCGCGCTTTAATCTGGGAGTGGCGCTGATTCGCGCCAGCCGTGAAAACGGTGACCAGGAAAAAGATGATCATGAAGAAGATGCTCGTGAAGAAACAGGTATGAACCTGTTGCGTGAGGTCGCCGAACTAAAGTCCAATGTCAGTGATCAAAAGGCATTACGTGACAAAGCCAATCTTGTTCTGGGTTTTTCATTGATTGACACTATGCCGGTAGTGGCAAAGCATTTTTTACAGCGTGTGCGCTTGCAGGGTCCATTCTCAAACAAGGCTTTGCTGGGTTTGGGTTGGGCCGAGGTGAAATTGCAACGTTACGAGGCAGCACTGGTACCATGGGAGGAATTGGCAACACGCGAAAGAACCGACCCTGCCGTTTTTGAGGCTTTGTTAGGCAAAGGTAACGCCCTGGAGCGTTTGCGTGCATTCCCGCAGGCCATGCAGTCTTATAAAAATGCGATTGCTATTTTTGAGCGGGAGCTGGATGCACTGAATAAGACTGTGGTGGCAGTGAAGGCAGGGCGTTTGTGGGCGGATTTGTTAGCACAGGTCTCACGCAATGAAATGGGTTGGTTTTGGGAAGCTGAGTTATTGCCGGATACACCCGAGGCGCGGTATTTGCCTGTGGTGATGGCTGAGCATGGTTTTCACGAAGCCATTAAGAACTTGCGTGATCTTTGGTTTTTGGACAAGAACCTGGGGCGCTGGGTGACCGGGGTGCCCGCGCTCGAAGATATGTTGGCGTTGCGACGCGCCACCTATGAAGCGCAGCTTGATAAATTGACACCGGAGCAAACGCTGGGTCATGTGCAGGATGTGCGTATCAGTCGCGACATTTATGCCGATGAATTGGCGCGTATTGGTGAGACAAAAGATGCCTTTGAACTGTTGACAGGCAAAGAAAAAAAGCTGATGGAACGTTTGAGCAAAGTGGAAGAGCGCATTTGGCAGTTGTCGAATCAACCGGGGCGGCATCTCAAACGTTTGGATAATTATCGTTATCGTTATCGTTTGTACAAGGGTCTGTTGGATTATGAAGTTGAAACCACCTATGCCATTCGTTTTCAGCAAGTGAGAAAAAGTCTGAATTCACTGGATGCAGAGTTGGAAGAGACGTTACAACAACAAAATTCATTGCAACGAGCGCGAGGCAGTGCTCCGGTAAATTTTGCTGCTTACGAAAAAATCATCAGCAACAAGCGTCAACGCATTACATCGTTGCGTAAAGAAATCAAAACCGCTTTTGATGAACAACAGCGCCAGTTGCAGGAAATGGTGGATTTTGAACTTGATATATTGCGCGCACGGCTGGTGGATTATCTGGATCAGGCAAGGTTTTCGCTGGCACATTTACAGGATTTGGCTGCCGATGCGGCTGAGTCTGGCAAGGAGCTGAAATGATAGTGCAGCGTCCACAGTCCCGTTGGACAGTATTGCTGCTGGTGATTTTATCATTGCTGTTATCAGCCTGCGCCGGTAAAAAAACTATCGACGACGATCCCACTATTGAGTTACTGGCTGAACGGGCTGCAAAAATTGAACCGCAGGTGTTGCCAGCACTGTCACGCCGTGACGTGCAACGCACTTATGCACAACTTGCAAGAACCACTAATAATGGTGCGTTACGCGCTATTGCCTTGCAGCGTCTGGCAGATTTGTCGCTGGAAAATAAACAGGCTGAATTGGCGGGTGAAAATGAGCCGACGACAACATCCACAGAAATGGAAAAAACGGATAGTGCCCAGGCGGCGGCCAGTGTGGCACAAAATGAAGCCGATGCGGCAGAGCGTGAGGCGGCATTAAATCAGGAAATCATCGAACAGGCCGAATTGGAAAATATGGGCAGTGCCATTCATCAATACGAACGCCTGTTGAGTCTGTACCCGGATTATGCCGGTAATGACCGGGTGATGTATCAACTGGCCCGTGCATATGAGCTCAATGGAGATCTGGAAAAGACACTGGGTGTGCTGAACCAGCTAGTGACAAAGTTTCCCAATGAAATAAATTTTGCCGAACTACAATTTCGACGCGGTGAAATTCTGTTTACTTTCCGGGAGTTTGAGGAAGCTGAAAAGGCGTACAACAGTGTGCTTGTCCAGGGTGCGGCGAGTGTCTACTATGGTCGCGCCATGTTTAAACATGGTTGGTCGGTGTTTAAACAGGGTGATACTGAGCGCTCATTGAAATCCTATTTTTCAGTACTGGACAGCAGCTTTTCTGGCGGTCGCAAGTTTGCTGATTTTTCCCGCAGTGAACAGGAATTGCTGGAAGATACATTGCGCATTGTGAGTCTGTCTTTTTCCTATTTGAAGGGGCATGAAAGTGTTACGGCCTTTTTCAAGGATTACGGTAAGCGAGACTATGAATTTCGCATTTATGAGCACCTGGCTGACCTGTATATGACGCAGAAGCGTGCCGGGGACGCATCAGATACGTTTATGTCTTTTGTGGGGCGCTATCCGCTACATCGCAGTGCCCCCCTGTTTATGGTGCAAGTTATCGATATTTATAAAGAAGCAGGTCGAAAGGATGACTTGTTACGCGCCAAGGCTGATTTGGTGATGGGCTACGGTGTGGGTACAGCATTCTGGGAAAAACAGGATCAACAATTATTGACACAATTATTACCACACCTGAAAAGCAATCTGGATGACTTGACGGGTTATTATCATGCGCAGGCGCAAAGCAGTAAAAAGCCAGCGGATTATCGTATTGCTGCACTGTGGTATCGCACTTATGTGCGTGCTTTCCCCAAGGACAAGAGTACACCCGAAAAAAATATGTTGCTGGCAGAAAGTTTGCTGGATAGCGGTGACGTACAGGCTGCTGCCGCAGAATTTGAATACACGGCGTATTACTACCCGCCACACAAACAAAGTGCTGAAGCAGCCTATGCAGCATTGCTGGCGCATCGTACGCAGGAAAAATCATTAAAAGGTGCAGCGGCTCTGGTGAAACAGGAAGTGGCTATTGCCAGTGGCAAGCGTTTTGTGGCGCATTTCCCCGAGGATAAACGTGCCGTCAACGTGATGTCCAAAGCAGCAGAAGAATTATTGGCATTGAAAGATTATCGCAATGCTGTAGGCACAGCATATTATGTGGTGGGCCACAAACGGGTGATGAGTGCGGCTGCAGGCACTGAAAAACTATCGCGTATCAACTGGGCGATTATCGCTCAGGGTGAATTTGAGTTGGGCCATTATGCAGAAGCTGAAACGGCAATTCTGAAGCGTTTGCAGCTTTCGCCAGCAAATGACAACGATCGTAATGACCATATGGAGCGTTTGGCGGCGGCGATTTACAAGCAGGGCGAGCAAGCAAAGGCTGCTGGTAACTATCGTGCCGCAGCCCGTCATTTTTTGCGTGTCGGCAAGCTTGCACCCAAAGCAAGTATTCGTGCCAGTGCTGATTATGATGCAGCGACATCATTGTATGCCAACCAGGACTGGGCCATGGCTATCCCTGTGTTAAAGGCATTCGTGCGCACTTATCCTCGCCACAAACTGCGCTCGGGTGCGGATGAAAAGCTGGCGTTGGCTTATGAGAAAAGCGGTGACTGGAAACGTGCGGCTGACTCGTATGAGGTGTTGTATCGCAGTGAAATCGACAGCAACAAAAAACGTCTGCTGCTATGGCAAATTGCCGAGTTTTATGAAAAAGCAAAACGGCAGGACGAAGCCATTGCCGTTTATAAACGTTATGTGACGACGTTTCCACGTCCTTTTGATCAGGCAATTGAAGCGCGCCATCGTTTGGCGACGATTTATCTCGACAAAAAACAGGCCTTGCCGCGTAATTATTGGTTGGGAAAAATTATTGAGGCAAACAGGGAAGGCCCGGCCACTGATCGTAGTCGTTATCTTGCCGCAGGCGCTGCTCTGGAACTTGCCGGGCCTACATACACGGTGTATCGAAAAGTCCGTTTGGTGCAGCCGTTGAAACAGAATTTACAGAAAAAGAAAAAACTGATGGAAGAAAGTATCAAGGCCTACACCGATGCCGCGAATTATGGCATTGAGGCAGTAACCACCGCTTCCACGTACCGCATCGCAGAAATTTATAATGATTTTGGTCAGGGCTTGTTTGATTCCGAGAGGCCCAAAGGGCTGTCAGCAGAAGAGCTGGAGCAGTATGATATTTTGCTGGAAGAGCAGGCCTTTCCTTTTGAAGAAAAGGCTATCGATGTGCATGTAGTGAATGCCACGCGTGCAGTGGAAGGTGTTTATAACGAGTGGGTCAAGAAAAGTTTCCTGGCTTTGAGCAAGCTGAGCCCTGTTCGTTATGCCAAATCAGAAAAAACGGAACGGGTGAGTCATGCTATTGAATAGTCAAATTCTTGCACGTTGGGTATGGCTGATGTTGCTGATGTTTTTGCTCGCGCCAGCCATGGCTGAGGTCAAGCTGGAGTTGGAGGAAACCGAAATCACTGGTGCCCGTGAGTTGCCGAAGGTGTTGTACATTGTGCCGTGGAAAAAAACGGCTCCGGATTCCCGGCCTCTGCCGATGAAAAGCCTGATGGATGAGGTGCTTGCGCCCATCGACATGGACGTGTTTCGTCGCCAGGTGCGTTATCATGAATTTACCCACCCGGAGAAGGATGCTGTCCCTCAATAAATGCACGCTTGTTACGCACAGGCGACCTGCATCGGAAGTGTCCGTTATACTCACGCAAAAATAATTCACGTAAAATGAATTCAGGTCGTTTGTGCGGCTTGATGCGGGAGTCACATTTTTAATGAGCACCACCAACCAGACTGATTCTCACGGATCATCTTCCGCAGCGGCCTCGTTGTCTGTGGTTATTCCCCTGTATAACGAAGAGGGCAGTGTTGGTCTGCTGATTGAGCGCACCAATGAGGCACTGGCCTGTTATCCGGACAAGTGGGAATTGTTGCTGGTGGACGATGGTAGCTCGGATGCCACGGTGCAAAAGGTGTGTCAGTTGTTGGCTGAGCAGAAGATCAGGCATGTGCGCCTTATCGAATTGCAACGTAACTTTGGTCAAACTGCCGCCATGCAGGCTGGCATTGATGCGGCACGTGGCGAAGTGATTGTGACCATGGATGGTGATTTACAAAATGACCCTGTTGATATTCCTCGCATGGTGTCGCGCCTGCTGCAAGAAGATCTGGATTTGTTGTCTGGTTGGCGCAAGGATCGGCAAGACAATCTGCTGATGCGTAATATTCCTTCACGCATGGCTAACTGGTTGATTGGCAGCATTACGGGAGTAGAGTTGCACGACTATGGTTGCAGTCTGAAAGTTTATCGCGCTGCAATCATTAAAAGTGTACGCCTGTACGGTGAAATGCATCGTTTTATTCCGGCCTGGGTGGCATCAAACACCTCGCCGTCGCGGATCAAGGAAGAGGTGGTGACGCATCATGCGCGGCAATTCGGTGAGTCGAAATACGGGATTTCCCGTGCCTATCGAGTGTTGCTGGATTTGTTGTTTGTGTATTTTTTTATGCGCTTTCGTGCACGGCCCGGACATTTTTTTGGTCGCATAGGCCTGGTGATTGGTGTGTTGGGTGGCACTGTGCTGACTTATCTGGCGATGTTGAAAATTGTTTTTGACGAGAATATTGGTGATCGCCCGCTGTTGTTGTTGGGTATTTTGTTGGTGGTGGTGTCGATCCAGTTTTTTACTACCGGTATTCTGAGTGAAATGATGACCCGCACCTATTACGAATCATCCGACACCAAACCTTATATGTTGAGTGTGCGTGCGATGCAGACGGAAGACAATGTATCCTGGAAGGAACCGGTGTAAATTTGCGTCTGAAGTGCCGGGATAATCTGGTATACCGTCAAAATAGTCTTGACGGAGTACTCAGGTTACATCTGTTTTTTCACCGGGTTCTCAGCTTCTGCCCGTCAGAAAAACATGTCTACCGATGACGCGTGTTACCGAGTGGACTTCTGCCCAATAGGGCGAGGCCAGACTGGGAGCGTAGAAATGCAAGGCACCTTTGGTCAAATCCAGTGCCTTGCGGCTGCGTGCGGATAATTTGCTATATCCCAGGTAGGTAACCTGGGCAATTTTTTTGGCCAGATCCCAGGCGCGCATGTCGGTGGGACGGTCGCTTTTGCCATCGTGGGTCCAGCTGAATTGCCGTTTTTGCCAGACTACACCACACACACTGCCGGGATAATGTCGGCTCTTCATGCGATTCATGGTGACCATGCCCACGGCCAATTGTCCTTCGGCTTTTTCGCCACGCGCCTCAAAGTAGATATTCAGTGCCAGACAGCGCAATTCCTTTGCTGTGCGCTTTTGCTCGCTGGTTTGTCCGGCAAAAGCGGGGTTGCTGAGCAATGTGCTGAACAACAACAGAAAAAAATATCGGCTGTGGCGAAAACTAAACCGGATAAGGTGCTGAAGACTGTGCTGCATAGAATGTTTCATAGGATCATAACTGCCGGCAATCGGGTTGATGATGAACCGCATTGCGTCCATGAGGACACCAGGCGATGGCTAACAAACAATTAGCTATGCGCTGGGCATGCATTATTGATCATTTAATGAGCATAAGCAATGTTCGGGCCAAAAAAGATATAGTCAGTAAAATCAATGAAGTGGGAGGTTTTTCAGTGAGTGGGCCGTATTGAAGTGCCTCAAATGTAAAAAAAACCGACAGTTTTAATCTCTATGGGTTCAATTCCCCGCAGCTTGCTGCGGGGTCGTTTATTCAACCGGGTCTTATCGTTGCAGTATGGCTTTTCATCATGATCCACAGTACCGGGAGAGTACCAATTACCAGCATCAGTGCAGCAGGGGCAGCCAGTTCCAGCATTTCTTCGCTGGCCTCGATCCAGATGCGCACCGGCAGGGTATCGAAACCGGTAGGGCGCAGGATCAGTGTTGCGGGCAGTTCTTTGAGAGTGTCGATGAACACCAGTACCCAGGCGGTGGCCATGCCGCCACGAATCATCGGCAGTACCACGCGCCATAGTGTTTCCAGTGGCCCGGCACCAAGGCTGCGGCTGGCTTGCTCTACTGAGGGGGTGAGCTGGGCCAGGGCGGCGTCCTGGGATTGCACCGCGAGTGGCAGAAAACGAATGACCAGTGCGATGAGTAATGCGGCCAACCCACCATAAAGAAACGGTAGTTGTGCCAGCAGAAAACTGAGGATACCCAGCGCGATCACCGGGCCGGGCAACACAAAGCCAACGCTGGAAAATTGCAGCAGGGTCTGGCTGCCTGGTGAACGTTTGCGCGCATTATAAAAGGCCACCGGGAAAGCAGCGATCACCGCCAGTGTTGCAGCGATCACTGCTACCATCAACGAGTTGGTGGCGTAACCCCAGAATTCGGCATTGATGAGGTCATCTGCCCAGGCCTGCCAGCTCCAGCTCAGCATCCAGGCCAGGGGCAGGCCGAAGGCCAGCAGGGTGATCAGCCCCAGCCACAACCAGATCAGGCTGGTTTCCAGTCGTGTGGCCTGGCGCAGAGGTTGTTGGCGTGAGTGGCGTGCGGAATAATAACGCTGGCGACTGCGAAAGAAGCGTTCCAGTACCAGGAAGGTGAGACTCAACATCACCAGAATCAATGACAACCCGGCGGCGGCCTGATAATCAAAACGGCCGCTCATTTGCAGGTAGATGCTCAGGGTGAACGTTTGAAAACGTAACATGCTCACCGCGCCAAAATCAGATAATACGTGCAGTATCACCACTGCCAGTCCAGCAGCGATGGCGGGGCGCAACAATGGCAGGTTTACCCGCCAAAAGACCTCCAGTGTCGATGCTCCCTGAATGCGTGCTGCCTCTTCCAGTGAGCGGGTTGATTGTGACAACGCGGCGCAAGCCAGCAGAAACACGTAGGAAAAACCGGCCAGTGAAAGAATCAGGGTCACGCCCCAAATGTTGTACAAATCCGGCAGCGGTGTGGTTTCGCCGAACAGTCCCAGCCACAACCGGCCCAGCCAACCATCTTCTTCCAGCAGGGTGGTGTAAATGTGCGCGAACACATACGTGGGCACAGTGAGTGGCAGAATCATCAACCAGGTAGCGAGTTTACGTCCGGGGAAATCGCGGCGGGCAATCCACCAGGCGCTGGATACCCCTAACAATACGCAACCAATAGCGACCAGTACTGCCAGTGACAGCGTATTCCACAGCAGCTCTGGCAGTCGGCTGCTCCATAGTCGGAACCATTCATCTGTGGATAATTGCAGGCTGTTGTAGATGACATACAGCAGCGGCATGGTGGCCAGCAGCACCACGACGGTAGCAAGCCCGCCCAGGGAGGTAAAACGCCGACCGGCCCGCAACGGGCCGGTAAATGACAGAAGTGCAGAGGCCAAATCAGCCTCTTGTTTCAGGGTATGTGTGATGGTTCACGGCATTCCCACTTCTTCAATCAAATCCAGCGTTGCGTCACGCTGCTTGCCCAGTGCTGACATGGGCACATCAGCAATCCGGTAACTGCCCGCAGCAGGAATTACCGGGCTGGCGGCGACGCCAGTACGGGCAGGATATTCACGGTTGACCTCGGCGAATTGTTTTTGTCCGACCGTTGAAGTCAGGAAGGCCACCAGTTTTTCCGCCAGCGCTGTTTTGGTGGTGTGTTTGCTGATGGCGATACCTGCAACATTCCAGGCCACGCCCATACCGTTTTTGCCCTGATCAGGTAATACGATTTTGATGGGTGCATCAGGATGCTTGTCGAGATGACGATAAATGTAATAGTGGTTTACCAGTCCAGCCTGAAATTTACCGCTGGCCACGGCTTT
>JAADIL010000246.1:10261-10656 GCA_013151355.1 Gammaproteobacteria bacterium | reverse complement strand
GCACACAGACATGCCACCTCATCCAGCCATTTATTGATTTTCACGCATTTCTCCTGCAGCACGACACAGCTGAACAATTGCGCTGGACACAATAATCCAACACATCGACAAGTGCCGACAAAATTAAAAAACGGTTATTTTGCAGGAGCCCGGCCCGTATAGACCGGATAAATTTACCGGATGGTAAGGGGCACGAGGCTCTTGAATGTTGGGATTTTTAACATTAATGACCTCCTGTTTAGATAGAATTGAAAATATTGGGACGGGACTTTACGCCCAATATTTTTGGCTGTCAATAATTATGCGGAAATTCAAAATACACACGGGGAGAAGCTGTCCCGACGCAAAACGAAGCATCGTGAAGGCTGGTTTGTTGTGCTTTCGTACACACGAAC
>JAADIL010000246.1:0-10236 GCA_013151355.1 Gammaproteobacteria bacterium | reverse complement strand
CCCGCCAGGACTCGAACCTGGGACCAAGGGATTATGAGTCCCCTGCTCTAACCAACTGAGCTACAGGCCCAAACGTGGGAAATGTTAACACCTTTAGCCCGCAATCAGGAAAATTGCGGGCCAACAAAAAACCGCTTACGAAGAACCCGACGAAGACTGTTCGGTTTTTTCTGCATCGATAAAGCTGCGCAGGTTGTCCGAACGACTGGGATGGCGCAGCTTGCGCAGAGCCTTGGCTTCGATCTGACGAATACGCTCACGCGTCACATCAAACTGTTTGCCCACTTCTTCCAGTGTGTGATCGGTATTCATGTCAATGCCAAAACGCATGCGCAGCACTTTGGCTTCGCGGGCGGTAAGGCCGTCCAGCACATCCAGCGTAGCTTCACGCAAACCCTCGAAAGTGGCCGAGTTCACCGGGGACAGCAGGTTGGCATCTTCAATAAAATCACCCAGGCGCGAGTCTTCGTCATCACCAATGGGCGTCTCCATAGAGATGGGTTCTTTAGCAATCTTCAGCACTTTGCGGACTTTGTCTTCCGGCATTTCCATGCGTTCTGACAATTCTTCCGGCGTGGGTTCGCGCCCCATTTCCTGCAACATTTGTCGTGCAATGCGATTGAGTTTGTTAATGGTCTCGATCATATGCACAGGAATACGAATGGTACGTGCCTGATCCGCGATGGACCGGGTGATAGCCTGACGAATCCACCAGGTGGCATAGGTCGAAAATTTATAACCACGACGGTATTCAAATTTATCCACAGCTTTCATCAAACCGATGTTGCCTTCCTGGATCAGGTCGAGAAACTGCAAACCACGATTGGTGTATTTTTTGGCGATGGAAATCACCAGACGCAAGTTGGCTTCCACCATTTCCTTTTTCGCGCGGCGAGCCTTGGCTTCACCAATGGACATCCTGCGATTGATTTCCTTGATTTCGCCGATAGTGATCCCGGCCTCTTTCTGCAAGGCCACCAGCCTGTTTTGGGCGCGACGAATTTCGTCCGCATAATTTTCAAGCACAGCGGAATAGCTTTCCCTGGCGTCAATTTGTCGCTGCAACCAGTCCAGGTCAGTTTCGTTATCAGGAAAAGAGGTGATGAAATTCTTGCGTGGCATACGGGCCTTGCTGACACAAATATCCATGATCACTCGTTCGTGAGCACGCACACTGTTCACAATTTTGCGCACATTGGACACCAGCATTTCCGATACTTTGGCCACCAGCTTGATCTCTGCCAGCTCCTCAACCATCTGGGTATACATTTTTACGCAACGCGGGTCTTCACGACCATATTTTTCTGCGGTCTTGTTGTGACGGGTAAACAATTTCTTGATGGAGGTAAAACGTTCTTTGGCCTCTTCGGGATCAGGCCCGGTATCTACGGCCTCTTCCTCCTCATCATCAGACTTGCTGTCCGCAGACGCCTTGTCATTTTTATTTGCCGCCGGAGCAGGCGCAGGTACAGGGATCTCATCGTCTTCCGAAACAAAGCCGGATAACAAATCGGTGAGACGGGTTTCGCCCGCATCCACTCTTTCGAAAATATCCAGTACCGTGCGAATGGTGCCTGGATAATGCGACAAGGCAGTCATTACCTGGTTAATGCCATCTTCGATGCGTTTGGCAATGACAATTTCGCCTTCGCGAGTCAGCAACTCTACTGTCCCCATTTCACGCATATACATACGCACGGGGTCGGTTGTGCGACCAAAATCACTGTCAATTTTAGCCAGTGCAGCAGCAGCCTCTTCGGCCGCATCCTCGTCAGTAGACACACCGTCTTCAGACAACACAATGCTGTCCTTGTCCGGAGCCACTTCGTGCACGACAATGCCCATGTCGTTGATCATACGAACGATATCTTCGATCTGATCCGTCTCGACAATACCGCTGGGCAGGTGGTCATTGACCTCCCGATATGTCAGGTAGCCCTGTTCCTTCCCCTTCGCGATCAACAGTTTTAACTGCGATTGTTGCTCTGCATTCATAGACATGTAATTGACCAGTCCTCAACA
Organism: Gammaproteobacteria bacterium; assembly: GCA_013151355.1. Lineage (GTDB taxonomy): Bacteria > Pseudomonadota > Gammaproteobacteria > SZUA-152 > SZUA-152 > SZUA-152. Next base: position 8,214 of record JAADIL010000246.1, on the reverse strand, counting down.
CCGACCTCAAATAGCCGACCATTATACCTGATTTTTCCGGACCCTGGCGACAAATTTCGGTCACACAATGAATGTATGTTTAACGTTCACTTTACCGCTGACGTCCCCCGGAGCTTAGCGCAGAATATTCACTTTTTTCAGCATCGCTGGCCGACCCCAGCTGCACCCTGGATTGCAGATACTCCCAGCGCTGCTCATCCTTCAGTGCCACCAATTGTTTCACCACCGCAACAAATTCTGTTTCCAGCCCGTCCTCGGGCACCATTAGCTGCTGGCTCGCCAACCGGGCAAGATGCCCCGCTTCTTCGTTTTTCCCCTGGGCACGCCAGTGTTCGACAATGGCACCACAACTAAGTTGTGGGTTCTGTTGCAACAATTCAACCAACTCCTGTAATAAAGACAGACCGGGCTGTTCCAGCCCCTGCAATATCGACCAATCAGTAATGTGCGCAATCAACACAGGCCGGTGCAATAGCAGCTGGATCGCCTGACGCATCGTCGATGGCGCGCCTTTAACGGACACCGGCCGAAACGGGGCCTGTGATGGCGAACGCCCCGTTGCCATCAACCCACCAAGGGCTCCAGCATCAACTTTGGCGATTTCCGCCAAACGTGCGGCCATCATGTGACGAAACACACCTTTCGGCAACTTTTCCAACAATGGCCGCGCCTGCTCCACCAGTCGCGCCCGACCATCAATGCTCGCCATATCAACGACAGCACTGAGTTCGCCAAAAAAGTAGTCGGAAAATGAGGTGGCGTCTGTGACCCGCGCCTCGAATCCGTCTTTGCCTTCTTTGCGCACCAGGGTGTCCGGGTCCTCTCCATCAGGCAAAAACATAAAGTTAATTTGCCGTCCTTCACTCAATATTGGCAAAGCATTTTCCAGCGCACGCCACGCTGCCTGACGCCCGGCGCGGTCACCGTCAAAACAAAATACGATTTGTGGCACCACCCGGAACAGGCGCTCCAGGTGATCGTGCGTGGTAGCCGTGCCCAGAGTGGCCACCGCATTGCGTACGTCGAATTGCGCCAGCGCCACCACATCCATATAACCTTCTACTACCAACAGTCGTTCGAGCTTGCGCTCCGCCTTGCGGGCCTGAAACAGGCCGTAAAGCTCACGGCCTTTATGAAAAATCGCGGTCTCTGCGGAATTAAGATATTTGGGGCCATCATCACCGCCCAGCTGTCGCCCACCAAAAGCAACCACCCGACCACGGCGGTCGCGGATCGGAAACATGATGCGCTCACGGAACCGGTCGTAATAACCGCCGCTGTCTTTTTTCACGATCAGCCCGGCCTGTACCAGCTGTGTTTCACTCACACCCTGCGTCAGCAAATACGCACCGAGGTTATTCCAGCCGGGTGGCGCAAAACCCAGTTCAAATGCGGCGGCGGCTTCGCCGGTAAGACCACGACCTTTGAGATATTCTGCGGCACGCGATGCCTGCTCATGCTGTTTTAGTTGCTGACGATAAAATTGCGCGGCTTTTTCCATGACGGCATAAAGGTCATGATGGCTTTGCCCGCTGAAGACCTGACCCGCCTCACGCGGGATTTCCATACTCGCCCCGGCCGCCAATTCCTCTACCGCCTCCACAAAACCCAGATGCTCGTATTCCATGAGGAATCCCAGCGCTGAACCATGTGCACCACAGCCAAAGCAGTGATAAAACTGTTTGTCGGGACTGACGGTAAACGATGGCGTTTTTTCGTTGTGGAAGGGGCAGCAGGCCTGGTATTCGCGACCAGTCTTTTTCAGCTGCACACGGCTGTCGATGACATCAACAATGTCTACGCGAACCAATAACTCATCAATAAAGGATGTAGGAATACGACCTGACATGGGTTAACAAGATACAAGAGAAAAGGGGAAAGATGAAAGGCAGGCTGCACAGTTACCAGACATTTAAAAAATCAGGTTGAATCATTGCGATAAAAATCAAGCCTGAAGCAAACTGGATAAAGGCTTTGCCCTTTCACTCTCGTGCACCCGAAAAATGAGGCAGAAAGTGCCAGGTCGGGAATCACCCCCCCAGACGCGATTTAATCTGCTGGCTAACCGCACCCATATCCGCCCGGCCTTGCACCTGGGGTTTAAGCACAGCCATCACCTTGCCCATGTCTTTCATGGACTCGGCACCGGTATTATCAATAGCAGCGACAATCAGCGCATCAAGTTCGGCTCCGTCCAGTGCAGCGGGCAGGTATTCCTGCAAGACACTGATTTCATAGCTTTCCTGATCAGCCAGTTCCTGACGCCCTGCATCTTCAAACTGTTTTACCGAATCACGACGCTGCTTGACCATTTTGTCCAGCACTGCCAATACTTGCGTATCATCCAGATCGATGCGCTCATCCACTTCACGCTGCTTGATGGCGGCCAGCACCAGACGCACCACGCCCAGGCGCGGCTTGTCTTTACTGCGCATCGCAGCCTTCATGTCTTCAGTCAATCGTTGTTTGAGTGCTGAGTCAGTCACGAGTCACCTGAACAATGGAAAAAACAGAAAGGATCATTCACCCCCCCTGCAACCGGCAAGGAGTGAACATCAGAAATCAGTAGAGGCGTTTACGACGCGTGATATCCCGGGAGGTCTTTTTCATCTGGCGCTTGATCGCAGCGGCCATTTTACGCTGGCGAGCCTGGGTGGGCTTTTCGTAAAATTCACGACGACGCACTTCAGTGAGTACTCCGGCCTTTTCACAAGAGCGCTTGAAGCGGCGCAGGGCGATATCAAAAGGCTCATTTTCTCTTACACGAACATTCGGCATTGGTCTTCCAATCCTTTTACAGTAAACATGCTTTGCGATACATTCTTTGCGGCGCCGCAGGACAAAAGACCCGACCAACGCAGCGAGCCGGGAATTCTAGTCATTTAGGCGCACAAATGCAAAGTATCCGACCAAAAAACTCCCCACAGAGAACAGAAAAGTGTCATATCAAACCCCCTCACTGACGTTAGGCATCGAAACTTCCTGCGACGAAACCGGCATCGCACTCTATCACAGCAAGCACGGATTACTCGCCGATGCCCTTTATAGCCAGATTGAACTGCATGCCGATTACGGCGGCGTGGTGCCGGAACTGGCCTCCCGCGACCATGTACGCAAAACCCTGCCACTGATCCGTCAGGTGCTCAACGATGCGGGCTGCAACAAACAGGATATCACCGGCATTGCCTATACCGCCGGACCGGGACTGGTGGGTGCACTGTTAGTGGGTACCAGCATCGGTCGCAGTCTGGCCTGGGCCTGGAACGTACCGGCCGTGGCCGTACATCATATGGAAGGACATCTGCTGGCTCCCCTGCTGGAAGAAAATCCGCCAACATTTCCCTTTGTCGCCTTGCTGGTCTCCGGCGGACATACCTTGCTGGTAGAAGTAAACGGTGTGGGACAGTACAGCATTCTCGGCGAAACCCTCGATGATGCCGCCGGGGAGGCCTTCGACAAAACCGCCAAGCTGCTGGGACTGGATTATCCCGGTGGCCCGGCACTGGCGAAACTGGCAACACAAGGCAATCCGGATCGTTTCCACTTTCCGCGACCCATGACCAATCGTCCCGGACTCGATTTCAGTTTCAGCGGACTCAAAACCTTCGCCATCACCACGCTGCGTGACAACACGGCGGGCGACGTGAATCCACAACAAACCCGTGCCGACATCGCCCGTGCTTTTGAAGATGCCGTGGCGGATACCTTTGCCATTAAATGCAAACGCGCGCTGCAACAAACCGGACTGAAACGGCTGGTGATCGCTGGTGGTGTCAGTGCCAATCACACTCTGCGGGAACGGCTTTCCCGACTCGCGGAAAAAGAGCAATTCGGGATTTTTTATCCCCGTCCTGCATTCTGTACCGACAATGGCGCGATGATTGCCTTCGCAGGTTCACTGCGGCTGGCCGCAGGACAGAGCCAAAACAAACACTTCGGCGCACAGCCCCGTTGGCCTATTGATGCACTAACGCCTCTTGCATAAAAAAACGGGAGCCAGTGGCTCCCGCTTTCAACGCTCTTCCGGCTATAACACAAAAGTGTTTAGCTGGTCATATCTTTCATCTTTTTCAGTGGCAAAACCTTAACCACAGTACGTGCTGGCTTGGCCTTGAAGATAGTGTCTTCGCCAGTGAACGGATTAACGCCTTTACGTTTTTTGGTGGCAGGCTTGCGCACAGTTTTCACTTTAAGCAGGCCCGGCAAGGTAAACGTACCGACGGCATTTTTTTTGATGTGACCATTAATAACGTCTGACAAGGCCTCAAACACCTTCATTACATCTTTTTTGGGGAGCTCAGTGGCATCTGCAATACTGGCAAACAATGCTGTTTTGGTCATGGGTTCTTTAATCACGGCAATGCGTTTTGTTGGCGCTGCCTTTTTTGCGGTTTTCTTTTTCGCGGTTTTTTTCTTTGCTGCTTTCTTCTTTACCATTTGCACTCTCCCATTGGGTAATTACTTGAGTATCACTAATTTTTGATGAGCAGAATTCGGTTTACGGCCGACTAACACATTGTTAACAAACCGACCTTCATCGATTTGCCCTGTTTTATAGACTCTTTTGGCTTTTTAAGCAACGTCACAAAAACATTTTTTCAGTTTTTTTTCGTGCTATCACACTATTCAACAGCTACTATAGGTGCCAGCATGAAATGAATTGATGCTTGTTTGCCACGCACATAAGACCTCAAAAACAGGAAAGGGCTCACCATGAGTGAAAAACCCCTCCAAAAAAAATTACCACGTACCAAACCGGAAGTGCTGCGCTCGGAGATCATCGCGCGCACCAATATCTTTCGGGTTGAACGGCGTGATCTGCTTTTCTCCAATGGTGTCGAAGTCAGTCACGAGCGACTGGTCGGCTCTGAAAATGGTGCCGTGCTTGTTGTACCCATGCTCGATGAAAATACGGTATTGTTGATTCGCGAATACGCCACGGGTGTTCACCGCTACGAACTGGCACTACCCAAGGGGCGAATCGAGGCCAACGAATCCCTGCTTGATGCTGCGAATCGTGAAATTATGGAAGAAATCGGCTACGGTGCTCACAGTCTTCAGCACTTCACCAGCCTGACAGTCGCACCGGGATACCTCAGCCATGAAACACATATTGTGCTGGCGGAGAATCTCTACGAAGAACGACACGACGGCGATGAGCCTGAAAAAATAGACGTCATACCCTGGCAGCTGGATGCCCTGCCTGAACTGTTGAAACAAGAAGAATGTACGGAAGCGCGCAGCATTGCTGCTTTATTTATGGCGCAGGCACACCTGGCAACACGAACCACGTAACATGGGTTCACTCTTATTTCCACAGCAGGGGAGCATATTGTGAGCAGTGAATTAATCGACGACATTATTGAACTGGCTATTGTGGCGGGGCACCGCATTATGGAAATTTACGATACCGATTTTGGTGTCGAAAAAAAATCCGACAACACCCCTCTCACTGCTGCTGACATGGCCGCGCATCACGCCATTATCGAAGGCCTTGCCCGGCTCACTCCGGACGTCCCTGTTCTTTCGGAAGAATCTGCCAATATTCCTTTTGAAGAACGCGCCCGGTGGCAACGCTACTGGCTGGTAGATCCGCTGGATGGCACTCGTGAATTCGTCAAGCGCAATGGTGAGTTCACCGTTAACATCGCGCTGATCGACAATCACGAGTCGGTGCTCGGTGTCGTTTATGCCCCCGTTACCGGCGTCACCTGGTATGCGGCACGCGGTATGGGTGCTTTCAAAAAAACCCGGAGTGGCGCAAGTAATAGCGGAAACGAAACCATCTCCATTCACACCCGGCGCAAAACTGCGGGTAACACCATTATTGCTGGCAGTCGCTCTCATCGTGGTGATTCACTGGAAGCCTTTCTGCAAAAAGTGGGTGACTACAAAATGATCAGCATGGGCAGCTCGCTGAAATCCTGTCTGGTAGCTGAAGGTCGCGCCGATATTTATCCGCGTCTGGGGCCCACCTCCGAATGGGATACCGCCGCCGCACAATGTGTGGTAGAAGAAGCCGGTGGTCGCATTACCAAAACTGACATGCAACCTCTGCGTTATAATACCAGGGATGAGTTATTGAATCCCCATTTTCTGGTGATTGCTGATCCTGATTTTGACTGGGCTCAATACCTGTAACAACGTTATTATTACCTGCCTTAAAACCTTAACAAGGAACATAATGTGAAAAACCAATTATTATTTAGCGGCCTCGCTGCCATTATTGCCCTGCACAGCACCACCGTCAGCGCAGCAAAACCTGATACCGACAAAGAAAAATTCAGCTATGCCATTGGCTTCCAGATCGGTCAGGGATTTAAACGTGACAATCTGGAAATTGATACCAAAACCATGTCACAAGCCATCAACGACGTATTGAACAGCAAAACACCGCAACTAAGCGAGACCGAAATGCGTGCTGCCATGGAGACGGCACAACAAAAATTACTGGCCGTACGTGCTGCCAGTGGCGAAAAAGCCAAAGCCGCAGGCAAAGCCTACCTCGCCGCCAACAAAAAGAAAAAAGATGTCATTACACGTGACAGCGGGCTGCAATACAAAGTCATCAGTATGGGCAAGGGCAAGCAACCAGCTGCCGATTCATCGATTACCGCTCACTACAAAGGTACGCTGATTGACGGCAGTGAATTCGACAGTTCTTATAGTCGTAACCAGCCTGCCACGTTTAACGTCGGCCAGGTCATCCCCGGCTGGAAAGAAGTGCTGCCGCTGATGCACGAGGGCGACAAGTGGCAGGTGTTTATTCCAGCCGAACTGGCCTATGGCGAACGCGGTTCCAGTGGTACCATTGGCCCTAATGAGACATTGATTTTCGAAATTGAGCTGATCAAGGTCAACTAAAGCTTTATTTGCCTGCCGCAAGCATGGGCACCAACACCTCTTCAGCACAGCAATTATTTTTGCAACAACTGCTGGAGGTGTTGCGCGCCCACCCTGCCGGCATCAGCGAATACGAACTGATTCGTGCGCTGGACTCTGCTGGTGAATCTCGTTTTGGCACCAATTGCCTGCGCAACAACCTGTCATTATTTCAAACACATTTTTTTCTTTTTCACAGTCTTTACCAATTGCATGAACAACTGCGGCACAGCAACAGGGCCCATCTTGAAATCGGCCCATTATGCATACAGCTACTGCCTGGCAACGACAATTCCTGGCCCGCATTATCCACACACAATCCACTGCGCGATTATTATCTGAATATTGACAACCTGAACAACACCGATGCCGATGATGTCGAACTGTTGCTGGGGGAGTTCTGGGAGCGTTTTGTGCGCAATGATAACCGGGACAATGCGTTGGCGGAACTGGAATTAAACGACCCTGTTGACTGGACAACCATTAAAACCCAACATCGACGACTCGCCATGCAACATCACCCTGATCGTGGTGGTGATGAACAGCGTCTGCAAGCCATTAATGCAGCAATGAATGTGCTGGCGCGGAATGAGCGCCACCAATAGGCGGAAAAAATACCCCTTTCCTTGAATGAACGCTCAAATTTCAGGGTTCAAAATCCGTATTTTTGAACAAAACCCACCCACTATCCAACGCAAATATACCCGTAGTGCATGAAAGCCAAGCTTTTGGTATGCGTCCCAATGCCATTAAATGTGAATAAGGGCTAAACCACTCTGTTAGTGCCCTTATTACTAAAAACATTGTCATTCCGGCATGTTTTTAGCCGAAATATGTTTTTAGCCGAAATCCAGAGGTTTAAACTCCCGGGCAAGCGCTTCAGTACAGTGGGAGGTTATGTTGTAGTGGCATTGACAAGGTGGCATGTTATAAACGCAGAGATCGCAGAGAAAAACACTAAAAACTCTGCGCTTCTGCGTAACAAACACTGTGTTTTTTGTTTCCACATTTCGTGGTACACACTGAACCTCTAAACCTCATTCGCCACGGGCGCTGACTGCCCAATGCGTGCACGTCCCTTAACTGATAAAAAAAACAAGCATCCATTTCTTAACTTAATGATATTGGTGTGCATCCCGTTTATTTCAACGCCGCCACAAAATAGAATGAAGCGGGCATATAATAAAACTGCAATCTCAATCGCTACGGGTATATAACAACCTGATCGTATAAAACCCGAGTCTGCTATTCAGGCTGAGCTTCCAGGATACTCATATTGCTTTCGGTGGAAACCACATTTGTCAGCGTAAATCCTGCTGCCTCAAACAAGGC
>JAADIL010000253.1 GCA_013151355.1 Gammaproteobacteria bacterium | reverse complement strand
CGTAAGGAGATGTACAGGGCGTAGTCTTCCAGCCAGTGGGCGTGTTCGGCCTGAAATGTGGCATAGGCTTGCCGGGTTGTTGTGTCGGTGGCGGCTTCAAAACCGGCACGGGCCTGGCGCAGGCAGTCGAGACGATACGTTTCACTGGCGTGGGTGTCGGCATTGGTCGGGCAGCGGGGTTTGTGTAACCAGCCCCGATCTACCAGCCAGTCCAGACTGATCAGCAAGGGGTTGCCTGCATGTACCGACAGGCATTGGTAGGGGGAGCCGTCTTCATGGGTCGGCCCCAGGGGCAGCATTTGCCATATCCGTATGCCACTGGCGGCGAGAAATTCGATAAAGCGATAGGCGTTGTGGCCCATGTCGCCTGCACTCAGTTCCCCCGGAAGGGAGGTGGGGTGCAATAACAAGCCGCTGCATCGGCGGTGTTGAAATGGCCAGCCACCGGAGGTTGTTCTCTTGTCGGACATAATGTGTAGTTCCTTGGGGGCTTAGTCCGATGCCTGGCCGGGGCGCATGGTGCCACCCATGGCCGGTTGGCCACTGCCGTGGGAAAAGACTTGCGACAGGTAAGAGGGCGGTGTTTCGCCTAACAGGTGGTAGAGGTTGGCCAGATGGCTGCGGTACAGGTATTCAAAACATTCAACGGATTCAGCGGAGTTGTAGTCACCAAACCACCAGAACCAGTCCGAGCCTTCACAAATGGCCAGTTGATGTTCGGCCTGGGCCTGTCGTTTTGTATCCAGTTTGCCGCTGGCCAGTACCCGGTCAAAGGCTTGTTTGGCATCGCCCAGCATGTTCCAGCCGGTGTTTTTGTCGGTATCACCGATCCAGGTGGAGAGGGTGCCGTAGACCCAGCTGCCGGCCACCAGATGGGGGAGTTCGGTGGGGGTGATGTTGGCATCGAGACAGTCCGAGAAGGTGGTCAGTTCCAGGTCGGGGTGCTCGGCCAGTCTTTCATACAGGGCGCGCAGAAAGTAATAACCATTTTCAGGATAGTATTCCCAGGCATTTTCACCATCGAGGATGATTGATGCCATGCTGTCCGGTTGATCTTTGCAGGCGGTGGCAATGTTTTCGAGATGATGCACCAGGTTAGCCACGGCGTCATCCGCTTTCCAGTCGGCATAGGTAAACCCGATGAGGTCAGACAGGCCATCGTCACGAAAAAAGATTGTTGTTTTTGTATCTTGCAACCGGTAGGCGTGATGGACGCTGGCGTTACCGCACAGGTCATTGTCTCCGGCAGGTTTATGCAGGCTGTTGCGTAACACGGCTTCGCCGCTGGCCGTCCAGTCAAACGCGTATTCATCCAGTAGTTGCAGGGTGGATTCACTCAGGCTGCCTTCCGAGGGCCAGCAGCCTCGCGGGGTATAACCAAAATAATGTTTGAAGACTTCCAGTCCACGGGTCAGGTGCCAGCGTACCCGCTCATCACCACCGGGGTAGGTTTGCAAAGAAGGCAGGGTAACATCCGGCATGGCTTCGCGGGCCGATTCGATATCCAGTAAAAGCGGCATGATGGGGTGAGCGTAAGGTGTTACCGATAATTCTACCTGGCCACGTTCCGCCAATGTGCGGTAACGGCCAATGAGGGAAGATAACAGTTCACCGATAATGCCCAGCAGTTCATGTCGGTCGTGCAGGCTGTAAGCCGATTTTTGCTCCAGTAGTTGTTTGACGCGCGAGTCGGTGCGGCGCACGGTTTCGCCCAGCCAGGCAAGGTGATACCACATTAACAGATCAATGAAGAACTGCTCGCTGGTGTAAACCATTGCCTCCGGGTGTTTGAGTAACCAGTCGGCAATGGTGGCAAGTTGTGCATAGGCCGGAAAGCGATCAATCATATGTTGGCGATTGGCGCGCAGGCATTCCTTGATCAGGCGCAGGCGGTGGTCAGCCGCAGAGACCAGCACCGGTTCGGCGAGGGCGGCCAGCAGGGGGTCTTTGATGCTGCCAGTGTTATGCAGAAAATGTTGCACCTGTTGGGCGTAGTCATCTATCTGTTCCAGCAGGGTGGGGACAAAGTTTATGACTGCGCGTGCCCTGGGTACCGCTTCGAGGTGGGCCGCCATGTCAACGTAGTCTTTGATGGCGTGCAGATAGGTCCATGGCAGATAATATTCACCATTGCGCTGGTCACGGTATTCCGGCTGGTGCATATGCCAGTACAGCACGACCTTGAGTTTTTGTTTGTTTGGCACGATGGGTAGTTCCAGTTTGGCGATTTAATGGTGAGTCAGGGGGTATTAACGCATGCCCGGTGGTTTTCAGTTTTGCAGGGTGGGCATTGCCCACCAATCGTGCTTGTTCAACCCGCAATGGTGGGCAATGCCCACCCTACTGTCAAAGTTACCCAGTGCTCTTAAGTTAAGCCGGGTTTTCCGTTTAATGCAGGTTGGGGTTCGCAAGCTCACCACCAACCTGCGAATCGTTACCCTTTTTCAACGCACCCGGTGTAATTCTTGCCCGAGCATGTCAGGTGTTACCAGCACGATGCCGTTGGGCGAAACATGAAACCGTTTGGCATCATCGACGGCATCGTAACCAATAACCGTGTTCGCCGGAAGTTGACAGCCCTTGTCCAGTACCGTTCGGCGAATGCGGCAGTGCTCACCAATTCTGACATGCGGCAGTATTACTGAATCTTCGATTTCGGTATAGGATTCTACATGCACATGGGAAAACAGCAGCGAATGACGCACTTTGGCACCGGAGACAATGCACCCACCGGAGACCATGGAGTCAACAGCCATGCCACGCCGGTCGTCGTCATCGAAGACAAATTTGGCAGGGGGTGCCTGTTCCTGATAAGTCCAGATGGGCCAGTCGGCATCGTACAGGTTCAGGTCCGGTACCACGCCAATCAACTCCAGGTTGGCTTCCCAGAAGGCATCGACGGTGCCTACATCCCGCCAGTAAGCTTGCGTGCCACTTTGTGTGTCCAGAAAGGGATAAGCAAATACCCGGTATTTGTCGATGAGTGAGGGAATGATGTTGTTGCCAAAATCATGGGCAGATTTTGTCAGGTCAGCATCCTTGATCAATTGTTCAAACAAAAAAGCCTTGTTAAAAATATAGATACCCATGGAGGCCAGCGCCTTGTCCGGCTTGCCGGGCATGGGTGCGGGATTTTCGGGTTTTTCGGTAAAGGTACGGATACGATGGTCGTCGTCCACACCCATTACGCCAAAGGCCTGTGCGGTTTTCAGGTCTGTTTCAATACAACCGATAGTGAGGTCTGCTTCGTTTTCTGCATGTGCCGCCAGCATCGGGCCATAGTCCATTTTGTAAATATGGTCGCCCGCGAGGATCAGCACATAATCGGGATTATGGGCCCGGATGATATCCAGGTTTTGATAAATGGCATCCGCTGTGCCCGCATACCAGGAGTCTGCAATACGCTGCTGGGCGGGCAATAATTCCACATACTCACCGAATTCACCGCGCCAGTGTCCCCAGCCCTGCTGAATATGCAGAATCAGCGAATGGGCTTTGTACTGGGTCAATACTCCGATACGTCGAATGCCGGAGTTGATGCAGTTGGAAAGCGGGAAGTCGATAATGCGGAATTTTCCACCAAACGGTACCGCCGGTTTGGCACGCCATTCGGTTAACTGTTTCAGACGCGAACCGCGTCCACCTGCCAGAATAAGGGCCAGCGTATCTCGTGTCAGTCGACTGACAAAACGGGGTGAATGACTCATGGTACTGTGAATTCTCCTTGAACGGATTATTAGTTGTTAATTAATAGTGCAGACTCAACACCCGGGCGATACACTCAGTCAATGCCGTCTGGTATAAAGTGCGGCATTGATAAACGACGCTCTCACAACTCACAGGATATTGCGCCACTGATACCCTTACTTCAAGCGTAGCAGTTTTGATGACAATCAGGGAGCACCATAACCATGTCAAGGAGTGGAAATGAAATAACTTATACCACTGGCATCTTTGCTTCAGCCCGTCTTCGTCCGTTCTTCAATCACAAAAGCTCGAAACAGAACGAACAAATACAGACCAAATCAGAGCGCCACTTGTATAAGTTATTCAATTTTCATTGCTGATTGGCGTACAATGAAAGCTATGACAAACACGCCCGATAAAATTGACACGACCTTGTCCGCCGATGAGAAGAAGATCATTGAGGCCCGACATCATGATCCCTTCATGGTGTTAGGTCGGCATAATCCTGATGGGCATAGTAAGAACCAGCAGGAAATCATTCGCGTGTTCCAGCCACATTGTCAGGAAATGCGGCTGGGTGCTGACGGCCCTTTCATGCAACGACGGGACAACACCGATCTGTTCAGCTGGCGCGGTCCGGAAAAAACGATTCCCCGTTTTTATTCCCTGCACTGGAAAGACAGTAATGGTCGGTCGCATGTACAACACGACCCTTACAGTTTCGGGCCGCAACTGGCTGAATTTGATCTGCACCTGTTTGGAGAAGGACGCCACTGGCATTTGTATCGGGTGCTGGGGGCGCATGCACATGAAGTCGAAGGCATTCGGGGTATTTTGTTTGCTACCTGGGCGCCCAATGCCGAACGGGTCAGTGTGGTGGGCGACTTTAATCAGTGGGACGGGCGTTGCCACCCCATGCGATCTCGTGGTGGCAGCGGCGTCTGGGAACTGTTTGTTCCCGGATTACCATCCGGTGCCCTGTACAAATTTGAACTGCGTAACCGGGACAGCGGTCAATTGCTCACCAGGACCGATCCTTACGCGCAACAATATGAATTACGTCCCGATACCGCTGCTGTTATTCGCAGTGAGACGAACTATGACTGGCAAGACTCTGCCTGGCAGCAGCAACGTCAGTCGGCCGACTGGTTGCACCGGCCCATTTCCGTGTACGAAGTGCATCTGGGGTCCTGGCAGCGCGATGACGCGGGTCAATTTCTCAATTATCGGGAACTGGCACATCAACTGGTCAGTTATGTTACCCGACTGGGTTTTACCCATATCGAATTATTGCCCATCACCGAACACCCGCTGGACGCCTCCTGGGGTTATCAGGCCACCGGTTATTTTGCACCGACCCGCCGTTTTGGGCAGGCAGATGATTTTCGGTATTTTGTTGATCTTTGCCATCAGCAGGGCATTGGCGTATTGCTGGACTGGGTGCCTGCACATTTCCCCAAAGATGATTTTGCCCTGGCCCGTTTCGATGGCAGCGCTCTTTATGAACATGAAGATCCGCGTCGTGGCGAACACCGTGACTGGGGCACACTGATTTACAACTTTGGCCGTAACGAGGTAAAAAATTTCCTGTTGGCCAGCGCCCTGTTCTGGTTAGAGGAATTTCACATCGACGGTTTGCGGGTGGATGCTGTGGCTTCCATGCTGTACCTGGATTATTCCCGCGAGGCCGATGACTGGGTGCCCAATATTTATGGCGGCAACGAAAACCTGGAAGCCATCGAATTTTTACGCGAACTGAACATCGTCGCCCATGAGCGTCAACCCGGCACCATGATCATCGCCGAAGAATCCACCGCCTGGCCACAGGTCACCCGACCCACCTGGCTGGGTGGTCTGGGTTTCAGCATGAAATGGAACATGGGCTGGATGCACGACACGCTGGACTATTTGAGCAAAGACCCGGTACACCGACATTATCATCATGACCGCCTGACCTTCGGCCTGTTGTACCTGTTCAGCGAAAATTTCATGTTGCCGTTTTCCCACGATGAAGTCGTACACGGCAAAAAATCCATGTTGTACAAAATGCCTGGTGACGAGTGGCAGCGTTTCGCCAACCTGCGACTGTTGTACACTTACATGTTTCTTTATCCCGGCAAAAAACTGTTATTCATGGGCAATGAATTCGCCCAGGGCGACGAATGGAATTTTGATCAGGCACTGGACTGGTATGTCACCGATTACCCTCTTCATCAAGGCGTACAGCAGTTGATTGGCGACCTGAATCATCTGTACCGGGACACGTCTGCGTTGTACCGGCACGAGTTTGCAACCGAAGGATTTGAGTGGATTGATTGTCACGATGCCGATCAGTCCATTCTCTCGTTTTTACGTCGTGACGGTGATGAGCATGTGATCGTGATTCTCAACTTTACTCCCGTGCCCCGCAGTGGTTACCGCATCGGCGTACCCGATGATACTTTTTATGAAGAAGTACTCAATTCGGACTCCGGGCATTATGGTGGCAGCAATATCGGTAATGTCGGTGGTGTCGTCGCTGAAACCATACCCTGGATGGAGCGTCCCTGTTCCGTGCTGTTGGATTTGCCTCCACTGGCGGCCGTAGTATTACAGCCACGTCGCGGCTGAGGTGGACTTGCGTATCCTGTTTGTCAGCAGCGAGGCTTACCCGTTAATTAAAACCGGTGGTCTGGGGGATGTGGCGGGCAGCCTGCCGCATGCGTTGCTGGACTTGCAGCTCGACGTACGCCTGATCATACCTGCCTACGCGACGGCGATCGGGCAGTTGGATGAAACGAAAATTCTCGCGCAATTTTCCGAAGGTGGCGATACCGTTACCCTGCACGAAGGGCGACTGCCCGGCAGCCAGTTGAAAGTCTGGCTGGTGGATGCCCCCGGTTATTTTGATCGTCCCGGTAATCCCTACCTCGACAGCAATGGCCAACCCTGGGTGGACAATGCCGAGCGTTTTGCGCTGTTCAGTCGCATCGTCACTCGTTTGGCACTCAACCAGGCCGGGTTGGACTGGGCTCCGGATGTTGTTCATTGCAATGACTGGCAAACGGGTCTGGTGCCCGCCTTGCTGGCGTTGTCGCCACAGCGTCCTGCCACGGTATTTACCATTCACAATCTTGCTTATCAGGGCTTGTTTCCCGTAGACAGCTTGCAGAAACTGGGTTTACCTGCCAGTTGGTGGAGCCATCACGTCCTGGAATTCCACGGGCAACTTTCGTTCATCAAGGGTGGGTTGGTATTTGCTGATTGCATTAGCACCGTTAGCCCCGGTTACGCCCGCGAAATACAGACCGCTGAATTTGGCAACGGGCTGGAGGGTTTATTGCGTCATCGCAGCGCAGTATTGAGCGGCATCCTTAATGGCATTGACACAAATGAATGGAACCCGGCCACTGATCCGTTGCTGGAAAAACATTACGACGCAAATAATTTGTTCGGCAAGCAGTTCAACAAACAGGCACTGCAAACCGCACTGGGTTTGCCACAAAAGCCGGGTACACCGTTGATTGGTCTGGTTAGCCGACTGGTGACGCAAAAAGGCATCGACATTATTCTTGATGCGATATCTGACCTCGTGAAACTGCCATTGCAACTTGTACTGTTAGGCAGCGGCGACCGGATTCTGGAGACCCGGCTGACAACATTGGCCAGACAACATCCCAACAAGCTGGCCGTCAGCATTGGTTACGATGAAACTCTGGCACATCGTATTGAAGCGGGTGCTGATATGTATCTGATGCCATCCCGTTTTGAGCCCTGTGGCCTCAACCAGATGTACAGTTTGCGTTACGGCACCGTGCCCATCGTGCGTAACGTGGGCGGGCTGGCTGATACGGTGACCGACACCAGCGCCAAAACATTGGCAAACGGTACGGCCAACGGTTTTGTCGTTAACACAGATAACAGCCTGGCATTAGTAAAAACCATTAAACGTGCCCTGCGTCGTTATCGTGACAAAGCACAATGGCAACAACTGCAAACCACCGGAATGCGACAAGATCTTTCCTGGGGCAACAGCGCACAGGAATACCTTGCGCTTTATCGGCGTGCCCAACAGGCCAATTCCAGACCTGTACCAGGAACTGGCGACGAATAACTTCCCTCCTTAACATTTTTTCCGCTTGCTGCAAATACCCTTCGGAAATTATTTCGCCGGAGAGCTTGTAAGTTGCCAAATGGGAACCTATATTTTCTCCCATCGATACAACGATTGATACAACGCAAAGGAGCAGGGGTATGGCTACTGCGGGAAGGACGGCAAGCAAGAAAACGACAGGCAAAAAATCTACCGGCAAGAAACCAGCGACGAGCGCCAAAAAAGCGGTCAGACGGGCCGACAGTGAAAAGGCTGCATCCCGAAAAGCGGTAGATAAAATACCCACCGTACAACAAACCACCGATAGTGCATCACTGCAAAAAGTCGACCCGGATTATCGTCGCCGGATGATTGCGGAGACCTCCTATTTGATTGCCGAGCGACACGGTTTTATTAACAACTCCCCGGTTGATGACTGGCTGGAAGCTGAAGTACTGGTGGATCGCCTGATTGAATCCGGGGGGACTGAGCATGGAACATCGGTGTTATCCTCGAAATAATGATGATTTTAGTGTCACCCTCAGTAATCCTCGTCACGGCAGTGTTAATGCGCAAGTGCACGACATCAGTCGGGAAGGAATAGCCGCACGGCTTGACGACATGCCATTTCCACCGGGCACTCTGGTGGAGGTGGGGTTGTCAGAAAAACAACAAAAACGTTTTCATAGTGACGATCTCAAGGGTTATGTCGTGCACGCGAGAAAAGGTGAAATCGGTCTTTGGTTATTGGGGCCGAATAAATTATTTTAGCGGGTTACGGTCAGATTTATCACTGGCGACGTGGTGCCCTGATAACATCTTCACGTCACACTGGCCTTCGTCAGCCATGTAGGGTGGGCACGTTTTTTGTGCCCACGCGGAAAATAAATCCAATCCAAAAAATTAATATTCATAACAATCCGGTGAAACACGGTTTGTGTGAGGGGTCGATTCAATGGCCATATTCAACATTGCGTTGGTATGCCAAGGAAGAAAAATATTTTGTGGGTTGGGCAGTATGTGATTCAGATGTTGATGGTTTGAGTTGTGGAGAGTGATCTCCGTGTGGGCACAAAAAACGTGCCCACCCTGCATGGCTTCAAAACCAGGGTTAATGAACAGCAATATGTTGTTGTCAGTCCTTTTGTGCGGCCTGGCTTTTTGCGAAATTCTCCTGCATCTGTTTTTGTGCTTCCACCAGGAGTTGTTGCAGTTTTTGTTGAAATTCATGGGCATTGGCAAAAGAAAGTACAATTCGGTTTGATATCGTCACATGTCCCGGCATGGAGCGGTGCTGATTACCAAACTCAAATACAACTTCCCCGGCTCCCACGAAAATATTGGCGACATCCCGGAATGAATAATCCAGGTCCGGGGATACATGCATCTGGATTTTTTGTTGGTTGTTGTCTTCCGGCTTTTGATTGTCAGGCATTTCAATGTCTCTGTATCGTCATAAATAGAATACGAATTTAATCGAAGAAATAAATGTAAAAGAATGTTTACCCCATAATCATCACTTTGAATTGTGACGGAACCAGTGACGTGCCAGGGGCATTGGTCAGATTCTGGAGCGTTGGTTTTAACATGGTGGTGGCAGGGGTGCCGCCGGTAAAAACTTTAACACTGCCCATAAGGTTTCTGCCCGGCCCCATCATCATTGCACTGGCGACGCCTCCTGGCATGCAGCCTGTGTTATCTCCCATGCTCATGGGGATTGTTGTAACTATGTTGTGCGCAGGCATCATAGAGATGAAATGCCGGAGGTTACAGGTTGGTGGCAGGGCCATTGGCCGTACGGTGGTGTTTGGGTAAGGCATTGGCGTCGGTACGGGACCCGCAGGGGTTGGTACCGGTGTTAGACAGACATCGGGGAAGGCCATATCCATCCCGCCTAAAGAACAGTTTGCAAACATAATTATTTCCTCTAACGAAAATGGTTAACTGATGTTACGCAGTCGAATAATGAATCAATGACTTACAGTAATATCAGAAGGATGGGCCTTGCCCACCAGCTGCACTTTGCTCAAACCTTGATGGTGGGCAGTGCCCACCCTACATCTGAGGCCTGCGTAACATCAGTGGTTAACCCATGTGGATGCGTTCACCATCAATTTTGGTGTCTTTTTTGCTGACCATTACGGTGTATTTGGAGTTCATGGAATACATCTCTT
>JAADIL010000061.1 GCA_013151355.1 Gammaproteobacteria bacterium | reverse complement strand
TCCGCAAACATAAAATGAACAAATAATGAACATCACCCGTCTTGATCATCTTGTGCTAACCGTCACCAATATCGAAGTCACTGTCGATTTTTACCAACGTGTCCTCGGCATGGAAAAACAGGCTTTTGCCAACAACCGCGTCGCCCTGAAATTCGGCAATCAGAAAATCAATCTCCACCAGGCCGGTAACGAATTCGAACCCAAAGCCAATACTCCTTCGCCAGGCTCGGCAGACCTGTGTTTCGTTATACAATCATCACTACCGGTTGCGATGCAACATGTGCGAGACTGCGGAGTAAGTATTCTGGAGGGGCCAGTGGCGCGCACGGGGGCGACAGGGCCGGTGATGTCATTCTATTTTCGTGATCCGGATTTGAACCTGATCGAGCTGTGTCATTATTAATGTGTCGGGAGGACTGGACAGGCAGTGAAACGGAATTCGTGTTTTCTATTCTGTATTTTGTTATTCGGAGGCCCGGGCTTTTGCGGTGTTGTGTTGGCGCAAGATGTTCCGGTTTCACCGGTTCGGGCGGTCACTGATACCGGTCTGGTCATTGCCTATCGACTGGACAGTGCGCCGATCCAGTTTAAAAATGCGGACGGTGAGCCGGATGGCATACTGATCGATGTCTGGCGTTTGTGGTCCAGGAAGTCGGGTATCCCGATTCGTTTTGTGGGTGCTTACAGTCAGGAAACCCAGATGATGGTGAATGAGGGTACGGCGGACATTATTGCCGGACTTTTTTCCAATCAGCGCCGTGCCGAATTTCTGGATTTTTCCGAATCTATTCTGAACAGTCTTTATCATCTGTATTTTGATGGGCAGATTGAAGATTTGTTGAGTACCGATGATTTATCGCGTTTTCGTGTCGGGGTCACGCAGGGCAGTTATCATGCGGATTATTTAAGTGAATATTTCCCCAACGTTGAACAAGTGTTGTTTAAAGGTTATCGCAATTTGTTCGAGGCCGCAGAACGCGGTGAAATTTCTGTTTTTGTGACCCAGCCTCTTTATCTGTCGCACTATCTGACAGATGCAGGTATACCCAATCATTATCGTTACCTTGAGCCGCCACTCTACACCCGCGCCTATCAGGCAGGAGTGAAAACGGGGCGTGCTGATTTGCTGGAGACGATCAATTATTACATGAGCCAAATTACTGCCGCCGAGCAGCGTGCTATTACCAGTCAATGGCTGGGCCTGGGATGGGCGAATAGCGGGGCGTCCACTTTGCAATTATCGGCAAGTGAAAAGCAATGGCTGGCGGATCATCCTGCTGTGCGCTTGGGGGTGGACCCTGCCTGGCCGCCTTTCGAATTTATTGATGAGCAGGGGCGTTATCGTGGCATTGGTGCCGATGTTATTACGCTGTTAAATGGCCTGCTGGATATTTCCATGACGCCCGTCCCCGGATTGAGCTGGCAGGCAGTAATGGAGAAGGCCCGGAAACATGAAGTTGATGTTTTGCCTGCGGTCGGAATGACGGAAGAGCGCCGGGAGTTTCTCCATTTCACCAAACCCTATTTTGTTTATCCCTATGTGATTTTTGTCCGCGAGGATACCCATCTTGTGACCAGCCTTGCGGATTTGCAGGGTAAACAGGTGGCGGTGGAGAAAGCCTATGCGACAGAGGATTTATTACGGCGTAAACACCCGAAGCTTGTGCTGCGCACTTATGCCAATACTTCGGAGGCGTTGTATGCCCTGGGGCGTGGGGAAGTGAGTGCTTATGTGGGTAATCTGAGTGCAACTTCCTGGGTGATGGACAAACTGGGCATGACTGATATCAAGGTCGCTGCGCCGACCCCCTATAATTTTGAGCAAAGTATTGCTGTGCGCAAGGACTGGCCGCAGCTGGTGACGATACTCAACAAGGCGATCGGGCAGATTACGCCGCAGCAGCGGCAAGAGGTCAAGAATCGCTGGTTTGCGGTGCGTTTTGAGCATACCCAGACGGTGGATTCCCGGACGTTGTGGCGGGCGGTATTGATTACTATCGTGCTTGCCTTGCCGATTCTGGGTGTTGTTCTCTGGTGGAACCGGCGGCTACAGCGCGAGATCAAACGTCGCCATGAGACAGAAGCCGCTTTGCGCAACAGTGATGAGCGTTATGAGCAGGCAATTGCTGCGGTGCAGGAAAGTGTCTGGGAATGGAATGTGGAGACGGGAGTGCGTTATTTCAGTCCGCGTTTATTTCATGACCTGGGTTATGACGACGGGGAAATGCCCGGTACGGATCAGGCATGGGTTGAGATGATTCATCCTCAGGATCGTGAAGAGCGCGAGCGTGCCCTGGTTGAATACGAAGCTGACCCTCAGCGCTGGGGGGCAGCCCTGATACTGGATTACCGGGTGCGTCGCCGGGATGGCGAATATGCAATTGTCCGCGCCGAGGGTTGCGCGGTTAGTCGGGATGCCTCGGGAAATGCACTTCGGCGGGTGGGCACCCTGCGTGATATTACCGTGCTGAAAGCAGCGGAAAAGCAGTTGCGGGAAAGTGAGGCGCAGTTAAAAACGATCCTGAACACTATACCTTTAACGGTTGTAGTGGCATCTCTGGACGGTGTGATTTTAATGGCCAATCCGCACGCAGAACGCGAAATTGAAAGCAGGTCTCGCTCTATGGTGGGGCGTAACATGGCGGAGTTTTATGCTGATTCGCTGGATCGCGATGCGGTAATGGAGGAATTGGCAGAGCATGGTCAGGTGCGCAACAGGATGCTCTCTTTCCGGGCGGACTCTGGCCGACTTGTGGAGGGTTTGTTGTCTGCCATTTTGATAAAAATGGGCGAGCAAACGGTGTCGCTGGGTATCCTGGTGAATCTCACCGAACGTTTGCAAATGGAACGGGCGCTGGCCGCCGCACGTGATCAGGCCGAACAGGCCAATCGTGCCAAATCGGAATTTCTCGCCAACATGAGCCATGAATTGCGTACACCGCTGAATGCCATTATTGGTTTCACCGGGATTATCAAAGATGGCATTGTGGGAACTGTCAACGAGGAGCAGGCCAAACAATTGGGCATGGTTTATCGTTCTGCCCAACATCTGCTGGAACTCATTAATGATATTCTTGACCTGTCCAGGGTGGAGGCAGGCAGGGTGGATATCTTCACCGAGTCGTTTCCGCTCGCGCCGTTGCTGGAAGAACTTCAGGCTCTGATGCAGCCGCTGGCGGATGTCAAAAATTTGACGTTGCAACTGGAGAGCGCTGCTCCGGGCAGTCTGATGACTGATCGTGGCAAGTTGCGACAGGTGTTGGTCAACCTGCTGGGTAATGCCATCAAATTTACCGAAACCGGTTCGGTTAGCTTGTCCTGTCAACAGACGGGAGAGGACATTGTGTTTGAGGTCACGGATACCGGCAGGGGTATTGCCAACGCTGATCAGCGGCGAATTTTCAATACTTTCGAGCAGGCGGATATTGGTGCCGGGCGGGAATACGAGGGCACTGGTCTGGGGCTGGCCATCAGCCAACGCTTTATCGAGATGCTGGGCGGGGAGATTGGCGTGGCCCGTAGTGCGCCCGGTGAAGGCACCACTTTTTATGTCCGCTTGCCCGGTGACGCCCGGCTATCGATTCGTTAGGGGGGCTCATTGAAAACGCTCCTCTCTGATACATCAACCTGTTCATATTTTCACTTGTTATTGCTTGTGGTATTGCGAGCGCGTTGCCTTTCGGCATCGTAATAATAACGCTCTGAATGTTGTGGATTTTGTGGTATATGCAACTTGTATTTTCAATAAAAACAAGTACGCAAAAAAACAGGGAGTCTTTGTGCGCACACCACTCATTCTTGTCGCTGACGATAACGTCCATAATCTTTATCTGGCGCGATTTCTGTTGGAGAAAAAAGGCTATCGGGTGTGTGAGGCGCACAATGGTGAAGAGGCCGTTGCCCTGTGTCAGGCCGAGGCGCCAGCCCTGATCCTGATGGACATCCAGATGCCGGGCATGGATGGGCTGGAGGCCACACATTGCATTAAAAGCAACACCTCTACCCCACCGCTCATTGTGGCGCTGACTGCTCGTGCCATGAGCGGCGATCGTGAAATCATTCTGGCTGCTGGCTGTGATGGTTACATTGAAAAGCCCATTGACCCGGGCAATTTTATCGCCAGGGTAGAAAATTATTTGCCGGAGCCATTGGTATGAATGTGTTGATCGTTGATGACAAACCAGAAAATTTGTATTTGTTGCGTACCCTGCTGAGTGCCAAGGGTTACGAGGTGATCGAAGCCGTGAATGGTGAACAGGCCCTGGTGTGCGCCGGTCAGTCACCGCCGGATTTGATTGTCTCCGACATACTCATGCCCGTAATGGATGGTTTCGCCCTGTGTCGAGCCTGGAAAGCGGATGCGCAGCTCAAATCGATTCCTTTCGTTTTTTATACCGCCACCTACACCGAATCCAAAGACAAGGAATTTGCCCTCAACCTGGGGGCGGATCTGTTTCTCGTCAAACCGCAGGAAATTCATGTTTTTCTGCGTGAAATTGAAAAGGTGTTAGCCGTCGATGGTAAGCAGGATCGGCCGAAGGTGCGGCCTGTCGAAGTAAAAGAGGAGGACTTTTATCGCCAGTACAATGTGCGTCTGGTGTGCAAACTGGAAGATAAAGTAGAAGAGATAGCACAAAAAAACCGGGCATTGGCCGCCAAGGAACTGGCCCTGTACGAGGCCAATGCCCGATTGGAAAAACGTGTGGCACAACGAACCCGGGAGCTGGAAAGCGTCAACAAAGAGATGGAAGCTTTCAACTATTCTGTCTCCCATGATTTGCGTGCGCCTCTGCGGCGGGTAGACGGTTTTAGTCAGGCCTTGCTGGAGGAATATGCGGGCCAGTTGGGTGAGCAGGGGCAGGATTACCTGCGACGTATTTGCAAGGCCGTTGGCCATATGGGCGAGCTGATCGACGGGATGCTGGAATTATCCCGTCTGAATCACAGCGAGCTGGTGCGGGAAAGCGTAAACCTGAGTGCCCTGGCGGAAGCCGAAATAACCCGGTTGCGGGAAGCAGAACCGGGTCGGGACGTCGAGGTGTACATTCGACCGGATATCATGGTGGAGGGAGACCGCCGCCTGCTGGGAATCGTCTTTGACAACCTGTTGGATAATGCGTGGAAGTTTACCGCCAAAACTGCACAGCCTTATATTGAGTTTGGTGTGACCGAGAGGGAAGGCGAGGCAGCTTATTTTATTACGGACAACGGTGCCGGTTTTGATATGCAATATTCCGATAAACTGTTTGGCGCTTTTCAACGCTTGCATGCCGCCGAGGCGTTTCCGGGAATTGGTATCGGGTTGGCCTCGGTAGCGCGCAGTATCCATCGCCACGGTGGACAGGTTTGGGCTGAAGGTGAGGTTGATAAAGGCGCAACGTTTTATTTCGTTCTTTAGATACGCGTTCCAATGTCATTAAGTTAACAAATCGCGGTACAGCGCAGATTGGTTACATAACGCCTGTTCTCCTTGCTGAATGGTGTACAACCAGTTTTTGTACTTTCAGGATATTTTCGCGTAAATATTTTCGTATACCCGGCCACCTCCAAAGAGAATATAACGAAACAACACAATAGTGATTATGCCCATGAGCAAGTAGGAGAGTCCAAAGATGGTCATGGACATCAGTAATTGATCGCTGGACTGGGCAGTGATGATATCGGCTGTTTTGATGACGCCGTATACCGTCCAGGGCTGACGTCCAACTTCAGCCACAACCCACCCTGAAATGACGGCAATGAGACCGGATGGCACCATGATTACCGCCAGTTTCAAAAACCACCTGGATGACTCCAGCTTGTTCTGATACATCAATCGCATGCCGATAACCACCGTTATCAACATCAATAGTGCCATAACAATCATGATGCGGAACGAATAGAACACAATGGCAACATTAGGTCGCTCTTCCGGAGCGACCTCCTTCAGGCCCTTGATTTCTCCGTTGGTATCAAATGTCATCAACAGACTCAAGGCTTTGGGGATTTCTACAGAATACAGATTCTCCTCGTTCCGGGAATCAGGGATAGCAAATACCTTAAAGCTGGCACCGCGCTCCGTTTCCCACTGACCCTCCATTGCCGCGAATTTCACAGGCTGATTGGTCAATACGTCATGACCATGGAAGTGGCCGATAATGAACTGGGCAATAGTGAAAAAGAATGCTGCCGACAAACCAAGCACCATACTCTTTTTTGTGACCGCATCGGAACCGTTTTTCAAATAACGACAAGCGGAAAGCCCCATCACCAGAAATGCAGAAGCCATCAAGCCCGCTATCAGCATGTGAAAATAACGCAAGGGAAAAGAGGGATTAAAGATAACCGCCCAATGACTCAAGACCACCGCTTCACCTTGCAACCATTCGACACCTGTCGGCGTGTTCATCCAGGAATTCCGACTGATGACAAAAAAAGCGGTCAGAAATATTCCAAAATTGAACAACAGCGTCGCCGTGAAACGACCATAAGAGCGTTCCTTTCGACGATGGAGGAGCATGACACCGATACAGCCGCCTTCCAGCAAAATGGCAAACATGAGTTCAACTTCACGAACAGGGATGAGCGCCGTTTGCGCCTTCTCGTAAAAACCACCAAAAACGTTGTCCAGTTGAGCGGACAAGGCGATTCCTGATATTGCAGCAACAACATAAACTACGGCCAGAATATTCAACCATAGCGTGTACGTGTCTAAAAACACCTGGTCATTAGTCCGTAGCCAACGCCAATAAAGAAATGACAGGAATGTAGACAAACCTATGAGCAATGTAGGAAAAATGATGTGAAATCCCGCAGTGAACCCAAACTGTATGCGAGACAGAGTCTCGATATCCATCGTATGTGTCCTCAAATTTGTTTAAAATAACACTATATCAAGTTATAAAGTCGTAATTGTATTCATAACCCATTTGAGAGCGATTACGACAAAGATGAAGGATGAAAGGGAGGCCAGATATAAAAAGATAGCGAACATAGTCTTGTTCTCCTGGAAAATGGTTTAAATTCCGGAATGATAAACTGACTCTCTCCGGTAACACCGAACATTCAATCGAGTGACTTTCTGCATCTTTAAAAGCGTAAAGAATGACGTGGTCAGGGCACGGTGAAAACGATGATGACTTCTGTACCACAGGGTCGTCTGTAATATCTGTAACAATCAATGACGGGGAAGATCATGTTCCTTTTTCTGACCTTCCCCGGCATTAGCAGATGCCTGAATGACAACAACTACTTACTGGCTTCTCTGGCAGATTTTTTCGACAACCAGATAAAATTGATATTCATCATCGATTCAAATCATCATTCAGGCATTTTTAAAAAATGAATCTGCTAAAAGGTCAGCATTTCTCTCAGGTTTGATACACCTAACCCGTCATCCGGTTCCCAGTTTCGATTCACTGACATATATGACCTTGGGTCGAGCTTGACAAGACCTATCAGTGTTTCCGCCACAATTCTGGCTCCAACAGGCCCCAGTCCTTCACCGGATTCAAATTTATTTTGTATGGTCTCTCTACCGAGGACTTCTGCCTCGGTTAATATATAAAACCAGAGTGGGGTTCCGGTTGAAATATCTATCTTTTTTCCGGCAATAGCATTTGCTTTTTTGTTAATTCTATCAATCTCGGCGGATGGTCTGTTCATTGCTTCCGCAATATTTTCTCCTGACGGCAATGAAAAAGTGTGCCCGCGCAATAAATTTCTTGTTGCGAGAGATTGTTCCCCATCAAAAATAAAGGGTAACTTGAGCAAATCAGTTGCCATTTTTGTATCCATTTTTTTTGCTTTTTGTACATTTTTATCACCATGCCTGTCATGATGCTTGTTTTTATCAAAATGTTTATCATCACCTTTATCAACCAATATTGACCAGTCAACAACCGATTTCAGGTTGCTCAATGGCTCAAATCCGTTACCTAACAATGGACCAAATAAATCCAGCTCGGGTTTTCCTTTCTGTATACGTATTTTTTGTGGAATCATGGAATGTCCAAACCGGTATGCTGCTACGGAAAATTCTACCGGTATGAATGTGTCGCCATAATTGGCTTTATAAAATGTGCAACCATTTCCCAAAATATCATTGACGACAGCGCCGCCACACATTTTTACCAAAAAGTCATGTATGACTACCCATTGATAGTGCCAGGTAACAAGTTCCCGGGATTTTTCATATAATTCAGACCCTTTATATTCAGATGATAGTTCATCGACAACTTTATTGTGGAATCTGATCATTGCGAGTTGTAACTGCGATATAACTCTATTTTCATCGTTCCGTGGATCACCAATAATCGCTCTGCCATTGACAGATCTGATCAAGTCATTTTTTTGAAATTTGGTTGCTTCCGGGTAATCTGCACCTGTCAGCAGCTTGATTCCACCGAAATCACTCCCTGATAAATATAAATAGGGATGTGCTTCCGGGCCTTGTCCGTAAATACAATCCAGGTCTAATGATGGTGTTCTGGCGTTTTCAATCTGACTAATATCAGCTGTTGCCGAAAGGCTTGTCATAACATCAAGCGTAATATCATGATCAATAAATTGGCCAAAAAATACATCGCCAACAGCAACAGAATGGGTATGTTTTGTACGTTTACCCTCATCCATTGGACCCTTTTGTTTTCCTAACTTCTTTAATGAACCAGGGTGGGTATTAAGAGGCGGCAAGTCGAACATTCTTCCATAACTCTCTCCATGTTCCCTTTGATGAGACGGGGAACAAAAAGCATTAATTCCGGTTAAAGTGTGTGTGCCATGATGTTTTGACATTTGATGCCCTCCGAGTGATAAATTAATGTTGCACAATTATTTGTCTGCATGTTGTTTCATGGAATATATAAACACCACTCCTTCCAACAAAACTGACAACGAATTGTTATTGTATTTTTAAACATCAGGGACGAGGCTATCACCACAAAAATTATTTTATAAGGTAATTAATAAATAGAAAGACTGTGAAAAATAACCGGTTTTAAATTTGATAGTGTGTTGAGCTGAAAGGTTTTTAAATCGATGTTTCAGCATTTTTTATCTGGTGATGACATTGCATCGTTATCAGGTGTTGGGTGCTGATACAAAGCATCAATGCCGGGAGCTGTTGCTGATTGGGACAGCATTACAGTCGTCGATATCTTGTATGGTTCAATATTTTAAGGGGAAAAATTTCACAAATTATTGTTGGAGTACAAAGTATTTCGAAAGTGATATTTTAGGGGAGGAACATTGTGTCCCCAACGTTATTTTATTGAAAAAATTGATAGTTTCAAGTGTGAATCAAGCGCTAAAAGTGTCCAGGACAATAGCTTGCATGGTCATTCATTACAGTAACACGCTGGCTGTTAATGATTTTTACCGTAGCGGGCGCAAAGAAGCGCAGGGAAAAACAAAATCCTGCCTTCGTGTTTTTTCACGTCCGTTGTGATTAGATGTTGTTATGCCCAATGGCAACTGAAGGTTGTTCCTGGGGGAAGAACAGTAAGTAATCCGGAGTTGTTTATAATCACCCGACAGATAGAAATGGGTGATTTGTCAGAAGCAGATGAAGCTGTGGAAAAAGCACTTGATACACAGGGCTGGAATAGAGGCAAAAGCCAGGCAGGATACATTTCATGCGCCACAACAATTATTGCGTATTGCGCATGAAACGTGTCCTGTCTGTATGGCAAGACCAGGAATGTTGCGATACGAGAGCCGGGTCTGTTGTTTACCGTTGGGGATGCCGTATGTTTTTTGTGGTCATCAGGGAAACGTGCTTGTGCCCCGGGGTTATCGTGTGTTCTGGTGCGTTTGCGGGTGACTGTCCAGGAGTTTTAAATGGTTAATCATATTTGATATTCGTGCCAACATTTTTATGGTGCACGGAATGCGTCCTGCCTGACTGTTCTTTCTCAGGCACAGGTCGGGAAGCAACGCCTCGATACTCTACGTCATCACAACGTAAGGGAAGAAATGTCTCGGCAGGTTTGTCGTATGCTTCCGAATAACAAGCAGCGACTCCTGCGG
>JAADIL010000029.1:502-16424 GCA_013151355.1 Gammaproteobacteria bacterium | reverse complement strand
GCTTTGTGAAGGTCATCAGCGGCACGTTGTTCTTCAATAGCCTGCCGATTGTGTTCGCGTGGGTCGATGCCTTTTTTGATTAACTTTTTATACTCACTGCGGCGGGCATAGCCGGTATCTCTAGCCTCTTTCAGTCCGCCGGTTTTATATGGGCCGATCCCTTCCCAGCGGTCTTGACCATCAAACCCATATCGAAACTTGAAGGATTTTGTGCCGGTCTTGGCTATGCAAAGATACACGCCGTTGCCGACGTTATAATTTCCGGTCTTGGTTAATCTCTTGATTTGCAGGTCTGTAGTGATCTTCTTAGCGGCATTTTTCACGGGGCACCTTCGAGTGTTTGGTGCTGACTTGTACGGCTCATGATTTCTCCGCCAATCTGGCGGGAATTCTCAGCTACATTTTCAGCTACATTTTTATCTGCGATTACATGATATCTTACGAGATAAACTGAGACAAGAAAACGGCAGAAAAATGATGTTAATAATTATTAAAAACAAAGATTTATGACTATTGAGACTGTATGAGATTATTTGCGATAATGGCGTCTGGCTTCCTCCCTCTCCGCCAAATCAATGGCCTGGTTCAGTGTCCTTATAAAATCCCGAAAGTCATCCTGGGCATGTTTTTTTCCTGAAAAGCCCCTGTTTTAAATGCCCTGTTTACACGTCCTGGAAATTCAGTGAAACCTGCTTGACGGGGAATGATAGATGACATAATGTCACCTTTCTTTCCCTTTTTGAGTTGATGTGATGGATACCAAGGTTTCAGTCAAAGAACTTTACAATCTTGCCCGGGAACGCTTTACACAGCAGGAAATTGCTGATCATTTTGGCCGCAATGTCCGCACCCTGAAACGCTGGGAGAGCAGAAAGGATGGGCCACCCGATTATGTGGCCCCCGGCTTGCAACAGCTCCTGTTTAACACTGAAGTCGCAGGTGCAGGTAGTGACGGGGATTTTACGTTTATAGACCTGTTCGCCGGTATTGGCGGGATTCGCATGGGGTTTGAAAATGCGGGTGGAAAATGTGTTTTTACGAGCGAGTGGGACAGATATGCCGTAAAAACATACAACAAAAATTTCGTGGTTGATCATCATATCGCTGGTGATATAACCAAAATACCCGCGAAAGATATCCCTGATCATGATGTACTTCTTGCCGGGTTTCCTTGTCAGCCATTTTCGATTGCGGGCGTTTCAAAGAAAAATTCGCTTGGCAGAAAACACGGATTCCTCGATAAAACACAGGGGACGCTGTTCTTTGATGTTGCGAGGATCATTGAGGAAAAACAACCCAAAGCCATATTGCTGGAAAACGTCAAAAACCTGAAAAGTCATGACAAGGGGAGAACGTTTCAGGTGATCAGGGAGACGCTTGAGAATGAGTTGGGTTACCGGGTTTTCCCCATGGTGATCAATGGAAAGGGGTTTGTACCCCAGAACAGGGAGCGCATCTATATTGTCGGTTTCCGCAGTGATACCGATTTTTCATGGGATGCATTCCGGAAGAAAGATCCTGAAGCAAAGGTCATGGCTGATATTCTTCATCCGCAAAATGGCAGCGAAAGCCCGGAAAAGGATTATACCGTTGGCAGCAAGGCAAAGGTTAATGGCAAGTATGTGCTCAGTGACAAGCTTTGGAAATATCTCTATGACTATGCCGCCAAACACAAGGCAAAAGGTAATGGCTTTGGTTATGGAAAGGTAACGAAGAACAGCATTTCGCGTACGCTTTCGGCACGTTACTACAAGGATGGCTCGGAAATTCTTGTGTCCAGAGGAAAGGGGAATCCTCGCCGGTTAACGCCGCGTGAATGTGCCCGATTGATGGGCTATCCCGATACATTTGATATACCCGTATCTGATACCCAGGCCTACAAGCAATTTGGGAATTCTGTCGTTGCGCCGGTTATCAAAGAAATTGCCAGAGTCATGAAACCACATATCATGACGTTGAAAGAAGAAGCTGAATCACATGTGCACCAGTATGCACTGTATGGGCAAAGTGACTGATATTGTAAATGCCAAAATACGAAGCCGGATGATGTGCGGCATCCGTGGAAAAAATGCCAAGTCTGAAATAATAAACAAGGAAAGTACTTTTTTCAGATACACGTTCCTGAAGTATGCGCTTGCAGTGGTGCAGGGCAAAGCGTAACGACACGGAATAGTCATTCTGTTCCAGGGAATTACGATGTAGTTATGTGCCGCCGCAAGCGTGCAATTTACCCCGTAGCGTGACTCACCCAACAAGCAAAGCAGTAAAACGTTGAGAACGTTTGATGACTTTATGACGAGTCATTCATGAACCATAATATTGTCAATTATTGCGTTGCCAGCAGGGGGGGCACGATGCTGAATTGATTTCGTTTTGTCAGCATGCACCGATGTCGGGAAGACAATCCGGGCTTATTTTTTCTCTCCAGCTTCCTCCAGACATCGTTCCGCATTCTGCTTCGCAAGCATCGAACATTGCAGATGCTCGCCCGGGCCACGTTCATGTAATTGCCCACATGTTTCCCAGGCGCGGATTAATGCCCAGTTGCATTCAAGCCGTTGGGACAGTACTTCAAGCTGCCTGTTTTGCTGTTGGCGTTGTTTGGCCGCCTGGTCCAGTTCTTGCAGCATTGACCGGAGTTGCTGCCGGTCACTTTCTCCTCCAGTGATGTTTGTTTCGGCTTGACCGGGTGTCGTTGAAAAACAGAGAAGAGTGATCAATATAACGGAATATGTTTGTGGCATGTAGTGCATAATATTAAAGTGGTTGATGAATTTGAGGCTGGGCCGCGTAGAATAGCAGGCTGGTTGCCTTTTTTCAGGGGGAGATACGAGGTGCGACAAAAATAAGCGTTAAATCAATAGATTATGTGCTTTCTGTCCTGGTAATATTTGAAATGCGGGCGCATTGTGTGTATCAAGTACGTGCGCAAACATGCCGATGCCAATTTATGATGCTTAATTTTGTGTGGAGTTTTGCGATGTGTTGGGTAAAAGCCGATGGCCAAACAGGATCAGTGAAGGAATTGTTCGGGTAAATGGAACCTCTGCGCGTTTTATTAATTGAAGATTCTGAAGATGATGCGGCGCTGACTTTGCGCCAACTCAAAAAAGGAGGCTATGCGCCTTCTTTCAAAAGGGTGGATACTCCCGAGACCATGCGTGCAGCACTGGAAGTGCGCGAATGGGACATTATACTTTCCGATTATAATATGCCGGAATTCAGCGGTCCTGCGGCATTGGTTTTGCTGCGCTCAACCGGTATTGATCTTCCGTTTATCGTTATCTCTGGTGCCATGGGTGAAGAGTCCGCAGTCTCTTTAATGAGGGCTGGCGCGCATGACTATATTATGAAGGATAATCTGGCGCGCCTGATTCCCGCTATCGAGCGCGAGTTACGTGAAGCCGAAGTGCGTCGAGCCCGGCAACGGGCGGAAGCGGATCTGCATTTGTCGGCCAAGGTTTTCGAATCCAGTGTGGAAGGGGTGATGATTGCGGACAGGGAAGCGCATATTCTGCGTGTGAACAAGGCTTTTACTGAAATTACCGGTTATTCGGAAGCGGAGGTTATTGGCCAACGGCCAAGCATTTTGCAATCAGGTCGGCATGATAAAGGCTTTTATCGTGGCATGTGGCAATCCATTAATGATAATGGTTACTGGCAGGGCGAGATCTGGAATCGACGAAAAAATGGAGAAGTATTTCCAGAGTGGCTGACGATTAGTGCGGTGACAGATGCGACCGGGCAAATGACACATTTGATTGGTGGCTTTACCGACATGAGTCAGCAAAAGCAGGCGGAAGATCGCATTCAGCATCTTATGTATTACGATGCCCTGACGGATTTGCCCAACCGGGTCCTGTTTCGGGAGCGATGCAAACAGGCGATGTCACGTGCGCGACGCAGTGGCAAGCGTGTGGCTTATTTGCATTTTGATATTGATCGTTTTGTGAACATTAATGATACCCTGGGGCATCAAGTGGGCGACCAGTTGTTGCAACAGGTCGGGCAACGTCTGGCAGGTTGCGTGCGTCAACAGGATCTGGTTGCACGCTTTGCCGGTGATGAGTTTGGCATCGGGATGACGGATGTTGATCGCGATGGCTCGGTGGACAGTTTGTTGCAAACGGTGGTCGGCGCATTTGCCGAGCCCTTTCATGCACAGAACAGGGAGATTTTTTTGGTACCGAGTATTGGTGTGTCTTTTTTCCCTGACGATACGATGGAGTTTGATGAGCTGGCGCGCTTTGCCGATACGGCATTGCATGTTGCCAAGCGTGATGGCGGTGCCAACTATCATCTCTATCAAAAATCCATGAATGCGGATGCAGATGATCGGTTGTCAATGGAAAGCGCATTGCGCCGTGCACTGGAACGTGAAGAATTCCAGCTTTATTATCAGCCGCAGTTGTCACTGGAAACGGATAGCATCATCGGTGTGGAGGCACTATTGCGCTGGCAGCGCAGCAGCGAGGACCTGGTGTTGCCAGGAAAATTTATACCCTTGCTGGAAGAAACCAGTTTGATTATTCCTGTGGGTGAGTGGATTTTGCGCCAGGCTTGCCGGGATCATCACGCCTGGATTGAGGCGGGGGCCAAACCCATGCCGATTGCGGTTAACCTGTCGGCACGCCAGTTTCGCGATAAAGGCCTGGTAGCGATGATTCGGCAAGTGCTTGCAGAGAGTGGCGTTGCTGCAGAAATGATTGAGCTGGAAATCACCGAGAGTTGCGTGATGGAAGATCCCGAAGAAGCATTGTTAACCCTGGAGGCCTTTCACGAAATGGGTATTCGTATTGCCATTGATGATTTTGGTACCGGTTATTCATCGTTGAGTTATTTGAAACGCTTCCCGCTGGATGTGTTGAAGATTGATCAATCCTTTGTTGCGGATATTCCCGCGGATGAAGATGATGCGGCCATTATCGATACCATTATTGCCATGGGGCACCGGCTGAAACTTTCGGTAACTGCCGAAGGTGTAGAAACGGAGGCGCAGCTAAATTTCCTGCGTCAGCATGGCTGTGACAATGTGCAAGGTTATTTTTATGATCAGCCCATGCCGGGTGAAGATTTAATTTCCCGAATTCTCATTCCTGAGTTGCAGAAAAAATGAACTGGGGACTGTACACACGAGCCATTGTCAGTCTTGGTTTTGTATTGTGTGTCTCGATGCTGTTGCTGGGTTATGTATTGTTGCATGACTTTGATGAAACAGAAAAAACAGAAAGTATCGTCCTGACACTGGGCGGTATATGGCTGTTGGTGATGATGACTATTCACCTGGTTTTGCGCAGCACCATAAAACCGTTATCTGTGCTCACAAAGTATATTACGACCACTTCATTTGAAATGCCTCATCGGGAAATCAGCGCAAACCTGCGTGCCAGAAAAGATGAAATTGGTATATTGGCCTGTGCGTTTGATGCCATGTTATCCAATCTCCAAAAATCTTATTCCAGCCTGGAAAAAAGAGAAGAGCACTATCGGCAGTTGGTGGAAACAGCGAATGTTATCCCCTGGGAACTGGATTTGAACTCACGACGCATCACCTATGTGGGACCACAAGCGAAGGCTATGCTGGGTTATGAGATTAGTGACTGGTACGAAGAAGAGTTTTGGTTGAATCATGTCTATGAAGAAGATATTGATATGGCCGAAAAATTTTATCGCCATGTTGCCTCCAGGGATGAAGGCTGTGAAATTGAATACCGGATAAATCATGCCAATGGCAAAGTGGTGTGGGTGCGTGATTGCGTGCATAAATCGATTTGTGATCCACGTTCACCCACGTTGCAGGGGCTGATGTTTGATGTTGATGAAAGAGTCAAGGCCCGTCAGGAGTTACAGCGTTATCGTGAACATCTGGAAAATGTAGTCAATGAGCGCACAGCTGAATTATTAACCGTTAATCAGGAGCTGCAATCATTTGCACATTCTCTGTCTCAGGACTTGCGTGTGCCGTTACGTGCTATCAACGGGTTTAGTGATGCCATGCTGGAAGACTATGGCGATATTGTCGGAGATGAAGGGCGAGGTTATTTAAAGAGAATTTGTGGCGGCACAAAAAAAATGGGAAAAATGATCGACGATATTTTAATTCTTTCCCGTGTTACCCGTAAAGAACTGTATCGGAAAAATATCGACCTTTCCCAAATGGCCGATAATGTGGTGAAAAATCTCAGAGAAGAATACGCAGGGCACCCGGTAGATTTCATTGTTGATGAACATTTGACGGCCCGTGGAGATGCAGAATTGATGGTAATATTATTGAGCCATCTGCTGAGTAATGCGTGGAAATTTACCCAAAAGACAAATCATCCGCGTGTTGAATTTACCGGTGAATTATCCGCAGAGGGTATGGTTTATACGGTGAAGGATAATGGTGCCGGATTTGATATGCAGTATGCTGAAAAATTATTTTTACCCTTCCGGCAATTGCATAACTCTGCGGAATTTGAAGGTGTGGGTGTTGGTTTGGCGACAGTAAAACGCATCGTACTGCGGCACGGTGGGAAAGTCTGGGGGGAAGGGAAGGTTGATGGCGGGGCTGTATTTCATTTTACGCTGGGGGAATCTTCACCAGAGCAGTTGAGTTACAATAAAAAAATCTTGCTGGATAGCGATACCGCCGTATGAGCGATGTGA
Source organism: Gammaproteobacteria bacterium (assembly GCA_013151355.1). Taxonomy (GTDB): domain Bacteria; phylum Pseudomonadota; class Gammaproteobacteria; order SZUA-152; family SZUA-152; genus SZUA-152. Next base: position 9,776 of record JAADIL010000029.1, on the reverse strand, counting down.
GTTTAATGTGTATAAACAAGCTCACAGTATCAAATGTTATGGGTATTGCAAGGATAGTCGGCTGGCATCACTCTGGTGTGGTGTCAAATGTCATCAAGCAGAAGTTATTACGTATACGTTCCCGGGGCGCATAATGTAAAAAATGGACTGGTTACAGGATTGCGGGATGTTGGGTACAACATCAATCGTTCGACATTTTGTTTTACGTTGCCAGAACGGTCGTTGAAAGTTGCGTTGTGGTGCCGTACTGATTGAATACATTCGATAAATAGTTATTTCAATATAATAATTGTGGATTTGGCGGGCGTGATACAGGCCGTGGTATTTTATTCGTGAATACCAATAGCTGGAAAATAACCCTGTATCGACTAGATTAGAGGGAGAACTTTTGCTTTCCGGGCAGGAACGACAATAAAGCAAAAGATAAAAGGGGAAATGGATGTCGGATAAAGTTATTTTATTGGTTGAAGACAACCCGGATGACGAGGCCCTGACTCTGCGGGCCTTGAAGAAAAATAATATTCTTAACGAAGTGGTTGTGGCGCACGATGGCGAAGAGGCGTTGGAGTATCTGTTTGGCACTGGAAAATATGCGGGGCGTGATACCAGTATTCAGCCTCAGGTGATTTTGCTGGACTTGCAATTGCCAAAAATCAACGGGCTTGAAGTGCTTCAACGTTTGCGGGCCGATAAACGCACGATGTTGCAGCCGGTGGTGATTCTCACTACCTCCAGCGAAGAAATGGACGTTATCGCGAGTTATGAAAACGGAGCCAACAGTTATACCCGCAAGCCAGTGGATTTTAATCAATTCATTGAAGCGGTGAAGCAACTTGGTTTGTATTGGCTGGTGTTGAATGAAGCACCCGTAAAGCGCGGGGAAAATTGAGAATGACTGTATCGTTGCGAGTTCTTCTAGTCGAAGACTCTGAAAATGATGCCATGCTGCTGAAGAGAGAATTGCAGCGTGCGCAATACGAACCCATTATGTTACGGGTTGATAATGGCCCATCGATGCAGCTTGCCCTGCAAAATCAAAACTGGGATATCGTTGTCACTGATCATAATATACCCGGTTTTAGTTCTGAAGAAGCGATTGCGATCGCGCTGGAAAGTAAACCCGATATTCCCATCATTATTGTTTCTGGCAGCATCGGTGAGGACATTGCCGTGGCCGCGATGAAAATGGGTGCACACGATTACATTATGAAGGACAACCTCAAGCGTCTTGTCCCTGCCATTGAGCGGGAATTGCGTGAAGCGGAAATGCGACGCTCACACCGGCTTGCAGAAGCGACGATTCATCATCTTGCATACCATGACCAGTTGACGGGTCTGGTTAATCGCAATGAATTTGATCGACACCTCAACAATGCTCTGGATTCTGCCAGGTGCGAGAATATTTCGCATGTATTACTGTACCTGGACCTGGATCAGTTCAAGGTGATTAATGATACCTGCGGCCATCAGGCGGGCGATGAACTGTTAAGCCAGCTGGCGCTGTTATTGCGGGAAGAAGTGCGCGGTAATGATATTCTGGCGCGTCTGGGGGGGGATGAATTCGGCTTGTTGCTGGAAAATTGTCCGCTGGCCAAGGCAAAGGTGATTGCCGAAGATTTGCGGGAACTGGTCAGTGATTTTCGTTTTGTCTGGCGTGATAAAAGTTTCAGCATTGGTGTCAGTATTGGTATGGCTAAAATCACCAAAGATGCACAGGGTGCCGATGAAGTGCTGGGTGCTGCCGATATCGCCTGCTATGCGGCCAAGGATATGGGACGTGACCGGGTACATGTGTACAAGGATGACGATGCAGAATTGCTGCGGCGGCAAACTGAAATGCAATGGGTGTCCCGCATAAAGGATGCGCTGGAAGAAGGTCGATTTGTATTGCACCAGCAACAAATACGCTCACTCAGTCGTCTTGATGGCAAGATCCAGTGCGCCGAGTTTTTGGTGCGTATGCTGGATGAGCAAGATAACATTATTATGCCCGGTGCTTTTATTCCCGCCGCAGAACGCTATGGTATTATGCCCTTGCTGGATCGTTGGGTGGTGCGCTCAACCATTGCCTGGTTGGCAGGTAACTTGTCAGCAAATACAAAAAAAGACAGTCTGTTTTTTATTAATCTTTCGGGCAGTTCACTCAGTGACAGCGATTTTTCTGCCTATATCCGGCAGCAAATTACACACTACAGTATTCCGCCAGAATTGTTATGTTTTGAAATTACCGAAACGGCGGCCATATCGAACCTGAGCGAGGCGGTCAAATTTATTAATGAAATACGCAGCTTTGGTTGCCAGTTTGCTCTGGATGATTTTGGTTCTGGCCTGAGTTCTTTTTCCTATCTTAAAACATTGCCCGTAGACTATCTGAAAATAGATGGTTCATTTGTGCGCGATATCGAAGTAGATCCAATGAATTTCGCGATTGTGCAGGCAATTAATGAAATTGGCCATGTTGCCGGTTTGCACACCATTGCGGAATTTGTCGAAAATGAAAAGACGCTGGAAAGTCTGCGTGATATTGGTGTTGATTTTGTGCAGGGTTATTGCATTGCCCGCCCACAGGCGATGTGCGAGGGGGTTTTTGTTTAGACTTTATGCATTAGCTTGCTGCGCAAAAGACGTTAAGGGACGTGCACGTCCCTGAGGAACGTTCCTGATACAAAAAGTCTAACCCGGTAGTGTGGCAGGCCGGGTTGGCGCAGCAAGGTGTGTGGCCGATGTCTTTTTGCCACGAGGGGTGAATTGCCGCAGCAAGTTGCTTGCGATGCCATTCAAATCAGTCGCAATTTCCCCGTCTTCATCTTCTGGTTCGGCGTCTTCCATGTCATCGTTGTTTTGCAATAAATAACCACCACATTCCAGTTTTAATGAGAGCAGGGACTGCGCGTTGCCACATAAAAATCCAAAAAAACGTTTGGCCACTGATTTGGTGCTTGCACCGAGGATGATGACACAAACGGTAAAATCAGTATCCAGCGAAGCGATAAATGCCAATTGATCATAGGCAATGCGCACACCACTCAATGAGGCCTGTACGGCGATAAGCAGGTGATCACTTCGTAGTGCCAATGTGGTTGCTGGTGACGATACCGGAATCAAACAGTAATCAGGCAGGCTGATTTTTTCATCCTTCGTGTGTGTTGTTAACGTGGGCGTTACATTGTTTGCCAGTGTGGACGAGTGACCGGAAATCGTCAGATGATTCTCAATATTTAACACCATGCTGCTTCTGTTTTGGCAATTAAAGGCATGGCTCAGTTCATGTACAATATAATCATCATTTTTTTTTTGAACCCAGTAATATCGGGATAATGATGGTATTTTTCCAGACTGGCAGGCGCTCGTTATCATTGCTGAGAAAATAATGACTGATTTGGGCGAGACGATGTTTTGAATAAGTGGCACCGCCCACAGCATGCGCATTATCACGGGTTGTTTTTGACATGGTATTGATCCGTCAGGTTATTATCTGACTGATTTTTTTGTGATGATATCCATCACCTACACGTAGCATGGAGTTATGTACACCCAACGGGTTTAATATCTGATCCGGGTTGGTGGGATCGTTTCGCCATTTTCCATCAATGATCAGACGATACTGATATTCACCTGCGGGGGCAAAAAATATTTTGTGCACGGTGCCATTTTTCTGAACAGTTTCGATGCCTTCATCCGGAATCCAGTCGTTGAATTCACCGGCCACTTTTAAATTACGGTGCATATAATTTTCATAAGTGAGTTCGACCCGGTGTAACGTGTCAGTCGGGCCGTCAATGGTAATGATGTGTTTGTCAGCTTCAGGAGGGGCTGTCTGGAGATTGTTTTCTTCGGTGTTGGTGACGGCACGGGGTGCAGCAGGCGTGGGCAATTGATCGATTGCATCAATGCGGCTTGTCAGCCAGGATGTTTCAGCTTCCATAGCCGATTTTTCATCTGTTGAGCGACGAATGATTTCATCGGCCAGTTCCTGGTAATCCCTCGTGGCAATGGATTTTTTGTCAAAGTGAATAATGGATTGTCCTGCACACACGGCTTCTTTGAGCCGCACTGTGCTGTGAATCATGATGGGTAATACGTTTTCCCGATATCGTTCCCATATGGCCAACAAAAATTTTCGGCAGAGGCGGGTGCGCTTGTCGACCAGTGTGGGCAGTATGTTGATTTCGATATCGAGCCCGTATTTTTGTGCGACCAGGGCTATTGTCTCGCCAAGGCGTTCGATGCCATCGATGGAAAACAGGCTCATATCGATGGGTACAATCACCCGGTTTGCGGCGCGTATGGCATTAATGGACAACAGGTTAAGCGACGGTGGGCAGTCGATAATCACAAAATCATAAATGGATTCCACGGTTTGCAAATGATCAGTGAGCTGCCGCTCACGTTTGGGCATGTCAGCCAGCACATGCTCAACTGCGGCGAGTGAAATAGTTGCGGGCACCAAATCGACTCTCGCAGCAACATTCATGATGATGGCTTCTGCCAGCGGAAAATCCAGGGCAAACACCTCATACAGGCCGGGCTCATCCTGCTTGCGCTGCCCCAGTCCCAGTGATGCGTGGCCTTGTGGATCGGCATCTACCAGCAAGGTACGCAACCCTTTTTCGCCCAGGCTTGCTGCCAGATTAATCGCTGTTGTTGTTTTACCGCAGCCACCTTTTTGATTGGCAATTGCAACAATATTCATAAAACTCCCCGGTTTGTCAGAACGTCACTACTGATGTGCTGGCAGGAAGGTTTCCACATGGTCTGCACGCTGGTGCAGTGTGTAAGGAGTACCAGCACACCGTCAAAATAGCCTTGACGGTGTACTGGAGCAGCTACGTCGGCTCCCCTGTGTACTGCGCATCCTTCCGCACAAAATTGTTGCTGCCAATGGATCATTGGTTGACCGCCGCGTCTTCGTGCATATTTTCCGGCGCGGCAAAAAGTTCTTTTTGCTCTGGCTCCACAACGCCACGACTTTTGGCCGCCTCGCGTTCCAGTTCTGCCACGGGATAAATCCATTCCTGGCCGGTGAGTGCCTCGAAGGCGGTTTCCCGGTGCAACACCAGAATCATGTCACCCGTGGCGACGAGAGAAAGCTCGGTGAGTGGTGTGGTACAAGTGGGCAGAAAATGGGTCAAAGATGTGATGCTTTTGCGGATGCGTTGCACTGAAACACCTGCATCAATCAGTTTTCGGGCTGTTTTGAGCGCTAATAAATCGGCAAAAGAATAACGCGCATGTCCACCGGCGGTACGCTGTTTGGGGGTGATCAGGCCCGTTTTTCGCCAATAACCGAGCTGACGTCGACTAAGGCAGGTAATGCGCATTACCTGCTGACAGGTATAACCTGTTTCGCTCATTCCTCCCCCTGTTATTTTTTTGGTGGCCACGATCCTGCTGATGGCTGATGTCGTCAGTAAGGATCAACGGAGTGTGGTTGGTGGCCAATAAATGTCAAGACAAAGTGGACAAAAAATACCATTTTTGTTCACTTTGCTATCACACTTTATTGATGTCGTGATAAAAATCCATGATCATAATCCTGAAAAAAGAATAAGGAATCAATAAATATTATTTTTTAAAATAACGGCAGGCTGCTAATGTATATCTCACGTGTTCCCCCACACGTTACTTTGACCCAACGGAAAACCACAGCGCTCCCCCACGCTGTGGTTTTTTGTTTTCAGCCTGTTTTTACCGTTGAACTCCCTTTCAAACGGGCAATTGCGGAATCCAGGTTTTAAAGTGTCCAAAAAGCTTTGAACATTTTCGTGTGGCAGGTAGTATACCCACGTACCCCGAATTAGGGAGGGGGGGAAAGTGTTTGCCCTGACGAGCTCAGGGCATGCGCTTTTTTAAGTACGCGGCTGATGGTTCTTCAATTCATCACCTTTATCTCTTCTGTCTGCGCATTACCATTCAACGTTTTCTGGCATTCCTGCCGGTTGGTTTGTGTGGATTTTGTGCGCTCAAACCTGATCAGCGATTCGTTGGGAACGTGCATATTTTCCGACTTTCCAGAATTGACCGACCAGGTTACCGTATTGCAGCGAGATGTACAGTATTACCCTGCACGGACGATGTTGATCGTAAGGAATAATCAATAACAAACTGAGGTGCAAATACCTCGAACAACAGCAAGACAACCTGGGAACCCGGCAAGCAATGACCTCGACCAGCACAGAAGACATCCTGAAGTCGGCTTACGCGCTACTCGATAGCGCTGTGCTGTCGTACAAGGGCGAACCAACGGGTACCGCTGCCGCGCTGGATGATCGTGTCGCTGCGCCGAATTACGAAGAATGTTTTGTACGTGATTTTGTACCCAGCGCATTGGTGTTTTTATGTGATGGCAAGCCTGAGATCGTGCGCAACTTCCTGAAAATGGTCGTCAGTCTGCGGCATCAGCAATCGGTCATGGAAGGTCACGAACGTGCGCTGGGGTTAATGCCGGCCAGTTTTCGTGTGCCGGGTGAGCAGGACAAAGACGGCAAACCCACTGCTGATTTTGGCGAACTGGCCATTGGCCGGGTGGCACCTGTGGACTCGGCGATGTGGTGGGTGATTCTGTTGCGCAGTTATGTGCTGGTAACGGGTGATGTTGCACTGGCCCACAGTGAAGAGTTCCAGGAAAGTATGCGCTTTACCCTGGATTTGTATTTGAAAGAAAGCTTTGAAACCTCACCCGCAATGCTGGTACCGGATGCCTCGTTCATGATTGACCGGCGCATGGGGGTATATGGTCACCCGCTGGAAATTCAGGCACTGTTGTACGGCATGTTAAGCACCGCACAGGAACTGTTGTTACCCACACCAGAAAATGAACGCCTGCTGTCTAACAGCAAAAAGCGCATGCAAACCCTGCGTTCTTATGTACGCATTTATTATTGGCTGGATTCCCAGCGCCTGAACGAAATCCACCGTTTTCGTTCCGAAGAATTTGGTGAAGATGCCGCCAACCACCTGAATATTTACCCCGAAACCATCCCGCACTGGATGGATGGCTGGTTGCCTGCCCACAGCGGTTATCTGGTGGGAAACCTGGGTGTGGGGCGCATGGATTTTCGGCTGTTTTCATTCGGCAACCTGCTGGCAATCATGTTTGGCCTGACCACCGACGAGCAGGCCGAGCAAATTATGAATTTGTACGAAGCACGTTGGAGTGAGCTGGTGGGCGAAATGCCATTAAAAATTGTTTATCCCGCGCTGGATGGTGACAAGTGGCGTTACACCACCGGTAGTGATCCCAAAAATGTGCCCTGGTCGTATCACAATGGCGGCAGCTGGCCGTGTTTGATCTGGGCATTTGTGGGTGCCGCAGTGCGTACCGGGCGGCATGATCTTGCGCGAAAAGTTATGGCGCAATCCATGGAAAAATTATGCCATGATCAGTGGCCGGAATATTATGACGGAAAGAACGGCAGCCTGATCGGGCGGCGTTCCAACCTGAAACAAACCTGGTCAGCCAGCGCGGTGATTTTGGGTCATCAATTCCTGGAAGACCCGGATGCTCTTGCGGTGTTTGAATCCATTAATTTTTGAAACAGGTTTTGAACCCGATTCTGAAACCGATTTTGAAACCAATAAAAAACAAAAGAAACTATCGTGCCATCACCCATAAAACTGGATCAACTTAACTTCCCCGGGGCATCTCCCCAGGCAGCCAGAGTGCTTGGCTATTTATCGGGCGAAGAGCCTGATATGAATGAAGTAGACAAGATTATTATGCAAGATCCGGTGCTCGCAGGCACCTTGCTGCGTTATGCCAATTCGCCCCTATACCGGCGTGGTGGTGAGATCAGTAACGTACCTGCCGCAACACGGATGATTGGTATAAAAAACGTGCGCAGTGCCGTGGTGATGACCACTCTGCGTGCAACCTGTCCCGCAGAAAGCGAACTCACAAAAATCATTTTGCAGCATTCGCTGGGCATTGCCACATTGTGTAAACTGATTGCCAAAAAAAGCTGTCCGGCTGCGGCAGATGATCTGGAATTGCTGGGACTGATTCATGATATTGGCATGGTGGTGCTGGCGTATAACGTAGAAGATGAATACCGGGCATTACTGGTGCGTGCCAGAACCGAAAATATTGCCGTGGACACACTGGAAAAAATGGAATTTGGTTTTACGCATGACCAGATTGCTGCCAGAGCCCTGCACGAATTTCGATTACCAAAACGCCATGAAAACGTATTGACCCATTTTCATCAACCACTCGATGAAAATGAAACCAATGATGAATTAAAAAAAGAACGTGCAGTGCTGGTATTGGCACATCGATTGTTGCTCGAAATGCACGGTGACGATGCCTGTGAAGAAACACTCTTTGAAACAACCGATGAACTCATGCACACCCTGAATATTGATGAAGCGATACTGGAAACTATTATTGAACAGGCCCAGGCGCACTTGTCCGACTTTGCGGGATAATCCCGTACGCATTTTTCTCTTTTCATTCCTTTCTGTTTTGGTGTTTCCTGATTATGGCTTTGATTAAATTCGATGATGTCTCCCTGGCTTTTGGGCATGTTGCCCTGCTCGACAAGGTCGCTTTACAAATTGATCCCGGCGAGCGGATTTGTCTGGTGGGCCGCAATGGCACCGGTAAATCCACATTAATGCAAATTTTGCGAGGTGCGGTCAGCCCGGATGACGGCAGTGTGTGGCGTCAGCAAAATGTCCGCATCGCCTGGCTTGCACAGGAAGTGCCTGCGGACCAGACGCAATCCGTATTTGATGTGATTACTGCCGGGCTGGAAGGTGTGGGTACCTTGCTGGCGGAATATCATCATGTCGTCTTGTCGCTGGAAGAAGATGCTGCCGTGCTGGAACGTCTTGCCGAATTACAAAGCAAACTGGAAGCCGAGGATGGCTGGCGACTGGAACAAAAAGTTGAAGACGTGATATCACGACTGGAACTGCCCGCTGACAAATTACTGTCAGAATTATCCGGCGGACTTAAGCGTCGCGTGATGCTGGCGCAAGCCCTGGTGACTGAACCGGACTTGCTATTACTGGACGAGCCCACCAACCATCTTGATCTGGCTGGTATTCAATGGCTGGAAGATTTTTTATTAAGCTGGAATGGGAGTGTATTGTTCATCACCCATGATCGTGCCTTCCTGCAAAAACTGGCCACACGCATTGTAGAGCTGGATCGTGGCAATCTTGCTTCCTGGCCCGGTAATTACAAAAACTACCTGCAAAAGAAAGAAGAAGCACTGGCTATCGAAGCCGACCACAATGCCAAATTTGACAAACGTCTGGCGCAGGAAGA
>JAADIL010000029.1:0-469 GCA_013151355.1 Gammaproteobacteria bacterium | reverse complement strand
CGTACCCGTAACGAAGGCCGGGTGAGAGCGTTGCAGGCCATGCGTCGTGAATACAGTGACCGGCGCAAAGTACAGGGTAAAGTCAGCCTTAACCTCGAAACTGCCGAACGCTCCGGCAAACTGGTGGTAGAAGTGGAAAATGCCAGTGCAGGTTATGACGGCACGACCATCGTGCGTGATTTTTCCACCCGCATTCAGCGTGGTGATCGCATTGGTATTATCGGCCCCAATGGCGCGGGTAAAACCACATTGCTGAAATTATTGCTGGGAGAGCTGGAGCCGACACAAGGCACAGTGCAGCTTGGCACCAAACTGGAAGTCGCTTATTTTGATCAACAGCGCGCCGTGCTGGACCCGAAAAAAACCGTCATGGACAACCTCAACTCCGGCAGTGATACGGTCACCATCAATGGCCGTGAAAAACACATCATCAGTTATTTACAGGACTTTCTGTTTCCGCCACAGCGAA
>JAADIL010000079.1 GCA_013151355.1 Gammaproteobacteria bacterium | reverse complement strand
ACAATCAACCCACAGGCCTGAGAGTGATCATTGAGGTGCCACGTGAAAAAATTTCACGCAATTATAGCGGATGACGAAGAAACTCTTCGTTCTTATCTTCGTGACCTGTTGCAGGATATCTGGCCGGATCTTCACATAAGTGCAGAGGCAGAAAATGGTGATGAAGCACTTCATTTGATTAAGGAGCTTGAGCCAGACATAGCATTTCTGGATATCAAAATGCCAGGGTTAAGTGGAATAAACGTTGCAAATTATGTCAACAATAGTTGTCGAATTATTTTTATTACCGCTTATAACAAGTACGCCATCAAAGCATTTGAGCTGGAAGCCGTTGATTACTTGTTAAAACCACTTGAAAAATCTCGCTTGATAAAAACCGTTTCGCGCCTTAAGCAGCAATTAACACAAGAAAACACCATCAATCAGGGTTGGTCACGCATCCTTGATAAATTGAATACGGGTGTAGCAAACGATAAAAATTATATATACTGGATTAAAGCATCTAACCAGGGGAAAATTTTTGTCATTCCAGTAGAAGATGTTTGTTATTTTAAAGCGGGTGATAAATACACCAGTGTTGTAACAAAAACGAAAGAATGGTTGATAAAAAACCTCTCAAAGAACTCGAGCGCGAACTGGATCCGAATATCTTTTGGCGCATCCACCGAGCTGCTATCGTAAACATTTCATTTGTCGTCAGCGCATCACGTACCATTGATGGTCGTTATGAACTGCAACTCATGGATCAAAAATCCACACTCACTGCCAGCAGGGCTTATGCCCACCAATTCAAGCAAATGTAATACTGCTTTATTTTGGATATCCAGGTGGGGACCCTGTTGATCTTTCGTGCATTTCTTTCATTCTGACACTGCCAAAGTATATGTGACAGATTTTTGAATCGACTCATTGCTTTTCGCCTGTTTTTTCGTTGTGGAGGCAACGTAAACAAGTGTAGCAATGAGTCGTTCAACCAACAAAATCATCCAGTTTTGGCCACGCCCTCAGGACGTGATTTTTTCAATATCAATAATACGACTACCTACTTGTGGTCTTCCACCAGAAACAACCCCAGCGCCCCTTTGCGAAAATAGGGTGATCCGTGATCCAGCATAATATTGATATCGCCACCAGCAAGATCGGTGGGCACCATGGTTTTGCCTGAAATGCCTATTGCCACCGCGCTCGCAGAAGCCACGGGAACCGTTTGCACATTGCGCAGTGGTTTGCTGGTCAAGTCACCAAGATTCCAGACCCAGTCCAAAATCTCACCAACAATATGAAAGCTGGATATGTGACCTCCGGTGTTTCCAAAATAGATCATGGCATTTTGGCCTTTTGTAGCCATTGGCGGACGATCCACCAGAGAGCCTATACGACCGTTAAAGGTCACATAATCCGGAACCATGGTGCTCAGCATGCCGTGTTCATCAAAGCTGCGGGTTTCCGCATCGTAGTACACATCATTCTGGAAAATATAAAACTCCCTGGCATGATGTTGAACATGGCGAAACGCGGTCCGTCTCGCGGGCTCCACAAGAATGAGGCCATACATACCATTGTTGATATGATGGGCTACTTCGTGTGGCGTGCCGTTACCGACACAGTGATATACATAAATGCCTGGTTTTTTGGCGGTAAAGGTAAAACTTGCCTCGCCACCGGGGGCTGCGGTCAAGACTCCGGCGCCCCCCGTTTTGCCAAGCACGGCATGAAAATCAAGGGAGTGCTGCCTCTTTCCATAATTTTCAAGTTTCACCGTAACAGTCCGGCCCTGTCTCAGACGAATGAAAGGCCCGGGCACCCGGGGTTCAAGCTCTTGCCCCTCATGTCCGCCACCAAAGGCAAAAAACTGGAACGCCACATCTGTACCATCTCCAGCCCAGTTAGCTGCGGGAAGTTTGGGCGAAATATAACTCTCCACTTCGTGGGCGGTGATAACAACCGTTGCACCATCTGCCAGTGGCACGCCTGGAACATCAGAAGGATCTCGGGCCAGGTCAAGCTCATACGGGTACGGGGTGCCCACGGTAGCCCCTACCAGAGGATAGACAGGATGAAGATCCGCCGCGATTGCGGCATTCCCCAAAACAACTGACAAGATAATTCCACACAATGTTCCTTTGCTTCGATTGGCGCACATGACATTTCTCCTTGTATGCAACTACTGAATTATTTACATCATTTTTCAAATGAAAAATATTCTTCAGAATTTTCTGATTATTTTTTGTTATCCAGAGTCTGTTTTCCTTGGCCTTTGTGTATTAACTCGCCAACAACTTGTGAATTCCCCTGCATCACCTGTTGGTGAGTAAATACATAAAGTTTGATGGTATCGGGCAATTATTGCTCCAGAAAAAATGTCTGAAACAAACAAGTTTCGAGCTAATACATACCAGGAATGGAAATTGAATAACTTATACCCGTACCCTGTAAGTGCCCATGCTTGCGCAGTGCACCAACAGATAGTGACCAATATTTTTAATCGTTAATTATTTTTCTGTCACTAATTACTGTTTAGCCGTATTTTCTAAATTTACAGTCAAAACCACACCATGGCCGCATCATAAAAAATGCAACAAATCGTAATAAAACGCACATTATTTACAGTGATTACTTGATTTTCCTGCCTGCTAATATTCATTCATAATTTAAAAATACGCAATCTATGTTACTTATCCATTCTTGCTCTTTTCTTTGCACCAAATATGTAGCGAAATAAACTACCTCGCAGTTCGCAGGGCGGGCACTGCTCACCATGGATGCTACCCGGATACCTGAGTGGAATAATGGGTAGGCAATGTGCCCGCCCTGCAAGAAACTGCCACGAATACAGGTAACTTGATAACTGTATTTGCAGGGTGGGCATGTTTTTTTGCCCACGCAGATTTTAACAATACCGGACTAATCACATATAAAAAAGTTAATTAACATTGACATTTTAAAGCATGGTTTGCTTTGAATAATCAAAAAGGGGAATATGTCATATTGAAGATTAATTAATGGCAGGTTATCTTCTTGTTTATGTTTGAACCACTCAGAATCAAATATGAAGATGCCCGTTATTATGTGAATGAGCCTCAAGAAAAGAAAGAGATTCGCAAACGAAAGAATGTCAGAGTCACAGTTTGAACCTCCTTTGCGTTTGTCGGTTTTTACTGTTATTGACAGATGAACTACACCACCAGACTGAAACCAAACTGAAAAAAAACCGTTTTTTTAGCGTAATTTACCCTGAACGGAATTGACCCGGCCTGAGACCCTGCGTTAACGTACCGGCCTCCCGCAAAAGACAGAAACCACATAGTTCGAAAACATGGCTCAAAAAAAACAAAAAACGCCCGATTTTGAAACGGCGCTGGCAGAACTCGAAACACTGGTGGAACGCATGGAGAATGGCGAATCCTCACTTGAAGATTCGTTGAAAGACTTCGAGCGAGGCATCGAACTCACCCGCAGCTGTCAGGCCGCGCTGGCCAGGGCCGAGCAAAAAGTCGAAATCTTGCTGAAAAAAGATGGCGAACCAGAAGAGTTTACAGCCACGGCTGAATAACGGTCGCAAAAACCCTCAACCTGTGAAATCTCTGACCTTGCTTTTTTCCTTTACACCCTCATGCCCTGCCTTGATCCCATGTCACTGATTCCCCTGCTCGAAACCTGTCAGGCCCGCACTGAAAAAGCGCTGCAACACTGGCTACCCACCACCCGTGTAAACCCCGTTTTACTGCACGAAGCCATGCGTTACTCCAGCCTTGATGGCGGTAAACGTGTGCGTCCGCTGCTGGTATACCTCACCGGACAAATGCTCGACGTCGCCCCTGCTGCACTGGACGGCCCGGCCTGCGCACTGGAATTGATTCACGTCTATTCGCTGATCCACGACGATCTGCCCGCCATGGACAACGACGAACTGCGTCGTGGCAAGCCCACCTGTCACATCCAGTTTGACGAAGCTACAGCAATTCTCGCTGGCGACGCCCTGCAATCCCTGGCGTTTTACATCCTCGCCCACGACCCGGACATGGTGGACAAACCTGCCCTGCGCCTGAAAATGGTGGAGTCCCTGGCCCTGGCCAGTGGTTCGCGGGGCATGGCGGGCGGTCAGGCCATGGACCTTGCCGCCGAAGGTGCGAGACAGGTCATGAACCTCATCGAGCTGGAAAACATGCACATCCACAAAACCGGAGCGCTAATCCGCGCCAGCGTCAAACTGGGCGCATTAAGTCAGCCCGATATCGAACCTGAGCAACTGGAAAAACTCGACCACTTCGCCAAATGTATGGGCCTGGCTTTCCAGATCCGTGACGATATCCTCGACGTTGAAGGCAACACAGAAACCCTGGGCAAACCCCAAGGGTCGGATCAAGCCCGCGACAAGGCCACTTATCCCTCCCTGCTGGGCATGGCCGAAGCCAAACGCCGTGCTGATGAACTGCATCAGGAAGCTATCGACAGTCTGTCTCATTGGGGCGAAGCAGCACAACCGCTACGCGATATCGCCGGGTACATCATCCACCGGCAAAGCTGATACAATAACCCTCTTTTTTGCTTGTGGGTTTCAAAACCAGGTCTCAAAACAACCTATGTCCAAATCACACGCCTTTCCATTACTTGAAAGCATTAACAACCCCGACGACGTCCGCTCACTGGGCGCCGACCAGCTCAAAACGCTGGCGGGCGAGCTGCGCGCCTTTCTGATTCAGACGGTGGGCCAGACCGGCGGACATCTTTCTTCCGGACTGGGCACTGTGGAACTCACCATCGCCCTGCATTATGTATTCAACACCCCGCAGGACAAGCTGGTGTGGGATGTAGGCCACCAGAGCTACCCGCATAAAATTCTCACCGGCCGCCGCGAGCAAATGCACAGCCTGCGCCAGCAGAATGGCATTTCCGGTTTTCCCAAACGCAGTGAAAGCCCCTATGACACTTTTGGTGTGGGGCATTCCAGCACCTCCATCAGCGCAGCGCTGGGCATGGCCATCGCCGCACAACAAGCCGGTGATAAAAACGACGCCAATAAAAAAGTCGTTGCCATCATCGGCGATGGTGCCATGACCGCAGGCATAGCTTTCGAAGCACTGAATCATGCCGGTTCGCTGGACGCCAACGTACTGGTAATCCTCAATGACAACGATATGTCCATCTCACCCAATGTAGGTGGACTGTCCAATTATCTGGCGCGCATTCTCTCCGGCAAGCTCTACCTCACCGCCCGCGCGGGTTCAAAAAAGGTGCTCAGCCAGATCCCCAACATGTGGGAACTGGCCCAGCGTGTGGAAGAACATGCCAAAGGCATGGTGATCCCCGGTACACTGTTCGAAGAATTGGGTTTCAACTACATCGGCCCTATCGATGGCCACGATATGGATTCCCTGGTCAAAACCCTGCGCAACATGAGTACCCTGAAAGGCCCGCAATTTCTGCACGTTGTCACCAAAAAGGGCAAAGGTTTCGAACCTGCGGAAGAAGATCCCTGCGCCTTCCACGGCGTAAGCAGTTACGACCCGGACACCGGTGAATCACTTGCCGCAAGCAACAACGCCCCTGCCCACAAAAAAACAGGCCCCACGTACACACAGGTATTTGGCGACTGGCTCTGTGACATGGCCGCACAGGACAAAAAGCTCATGGGCATCACCCCCGCCATGCGCGAAGGCTCCGGCATGGTGGCATTTTCCAAACAATTCCCGAAGCAATATCTGGACGTAGGCATTGCCGAGCAACACGCAGTCACCCTGGCAGCGGGCATGGCCTGCGACGGCCTCAAACCAGTGGTGTCGATTTATTCCACCTTCCTGCAACGTGCCTACGACCAACTGATCCACGACGTGGCCATTCAAAACCTGCCGGTGATGTTTGCCATTGACCGCGCCGGACTGGTAGGCGCTGACGGGCCAACCCATGCGGGCAACTTCGACCTCAGTTACCTGCGGTGCATACCCAACCTGATAGTGATGGCCCCGGCAGACGAAGCTGAATGCCGCCAGATGCTCAGCACCGGCTACCGGCACAACGGCCCCAGCGCCGTGCGTTATCCACGCGGTTTCGGCCCCGGCACGCAGCCCGCGCAGGATTTTGAAACCCTGCCACTGGGTAAGGCCGAAATACAACTCCGTGGTACACGTGTGGCTATTCTCGCCTTTGGCAGCAGGGTAAGCCCGGCCATAGCAGCCGGCAAAATACTGGGTGCCACAGTGGTGAACATGCGCTTCGTCAAACCGCTGGACGAAAACCTGATACTGGAAATGGCCGAAAAACACGCACTGATAGTGACGGTGGAAGAAAATGTTGTGGCTGGCGGTGCGGGCAGCGGCGTTAACGAATGTCTTGCCGCCCACGGTGTCGCCACCACCGTGCATAACCTGGGATTGCCAGATCGTTTTATCGAACACGGCGAACACGGCGCACTGCTAAGCCAGTGTGGTCTGGATGCCATCGGCATTGAAAGCACCGTTGTCAATCTGCTGGCATCTTCCCGTTCGCAAGCCGACACACAAACACGTATTGCCAAAAAGCGCCCGATACCTTAGTATTTTACTCAGCTTATACCTGAATCCTGTGAGTGATCGTGCTTGCGCAGTGCAAGATGTTGATTCGTAGGGTGAATGATAACTTTGCGCATAATCCTTATTGTGATTGCCGAAAAGTTTCATCTCACCATATGGATCAAGAGCTTGTGCTGAGTGAGTGCGAGCACTTGCAGAATTTAGGTTATACTTTATTTAACCAGCCACCCGTCACCCACATTACCCTCTGACCAATCCCATGCCTGCGAAGTACACTCTCAAAGTTGTCAGCGATTTTGCCTCTGCCCATACTCTGCGCGATTACCCCGGGGCCTGCTCGCGCATGCACGGGCATAACTGGAAAGTAGAGGCTGAAGTAGAAGCCAGTCAATTGAACAACGTGGGCATGGCCATTGATTTCAGGGAAATACGCCAGCAGGTACGTGAATTAACCGATGTGCTCGACCATCGCTATCTCAACGAAATCGAACCCTTTGACAGCATTAATCCCACTGCGGAAAACATTGCTGCCTTTATTTTTAACGGGCTGTCGAATGCGCTTGATAACAAACACATCCGCGTCAAAGCCGTCACCCTGTGGGAAACCGAGCGCGCCTGTGTGCGTTTTACCAATGACTAAAAAGCTGACAACTCAAACCGTAAAAAGGAAAGTTCGTGACTGATTCCACCATTCCTGATGTACAAAATTCGGAAGATACCCGCCACCTGCCCATCAACAAGGTAGGCATTAAGGATATCCGTCATCCGGTGCGCATTCGTGACCGCTCTGGCGGCGAGCAGCACACCATTGCCAACTTCAACATGTACGTGAATCTCCCGCACAATTTCAAGGGTACGCACATGTCGCGTTTTGTGGAAATACTTAACCAGCACGAACGCGAAATTTCAGTACAGTCTTTCAGAAATATGCTGGCGGAAATGACCGGGCGTCTGGAAGCCGAATCCGGTCACATCGAAATGAGTTTCCCCTACTTCGTCAACAAAACGGCACCGGTATCCGGCGTGCAAAGTCTGCTGGATTACGATGTTACTTTTTTGGGTGCCAGCAACGGCGATCAACATGAGACAACACTTAAAGTAGTGGTACCGGTCACCAGTTTGTGTCCCTGCTCAAAGAAAATTTCTGATCGCGGTGCACACAATCAGCGCTCACACGTTACGGTGACCATCAAGGCTCGCGAATTCGTCTGGATTGAAGACATCATTGATGCTGTGGAATCCATTGCTTCCTGCGAACTGTACGGTCTGTTAAAACGTCCTGATGAAAAATACGTCACCGAACGTGCCTACGACAATCCAAAATTTGTGGAAGACATGGTGCGTGATATCGCCGCACACATAAACCAGGACTCACGCATTACTGCCTACGTGGTGGAATCAGAAAACTTCGAGTCCATTCATAATCATTCGGCTTATGCACTGATTGAAAAAAACATGACGGCATAGTTCGAAACCATTATGTACTACGCCTCCACCCCGAGCTGTATTTTCTTGCGTGTTTGAAATATTAAATGTGGATTAAGGGCTAAATCACCAATGCCATTAAGTTAAGCACACCTGGTCAAAAACCGGGGCTGCCTGGAAGCCTGTCGCTTTACCAAACCTGATGCTTTGTAAACACAGAGGTCACAGAGACGCAAAGACACAGAGAAAAACACTAAAAACTCTGCGCCTCTGTGTCTCTGCGACCTCTGCGTTGAATACCCGGTGGTTTTTTTAAAAGTAGCATGTTTTTAGCGCTTAATTCACATTTAAGCAATTCCGCCACATTAAACACCATGCTCAATGGTTGCAAAAACGAAGCAAGAAACACGTGATGTTTTTTGCTGTCCAGGTATCGGTGATTCGTCAGAATTTTTGCTTCAGGCGCATGATGTTGCCATCACGCTGAATCTCCAGCTGCCCCAAAAATGACATGCCCAACAGGGCTTGCTCCGGGTAGTTGCCATCAATCACTACCGCTCGCACATTGTGCTGGGCAATGCCGCCAACGGTAACTTTATCCAGAGTGACCCGATACGCCTTGCTCACCCCTGATGCAGTCCTCACAAAAGTCGGTTCACCGGTCACCCGAAAATCAATGGCCAAACGTTTGGCATGCCGGGCGCTCATGGCAACAGAGGTTGCTCCCGTATCCACCAGGAACGAAATTGGTAAACCATTGATACTGCCCGCCGTGGAATACATGCCATGATTATTTTTGGCAATAATCACTTCAGTGCTTTCGCGCACCTTGTATCGGCCTGTTACTGAATGGCTGCCTCCCAAATGCAAACGACGGCGCTTGCCGTCGATTTCCACGTCCACCTGCTCCTCTGCGATACGCAGCACACGCACTCCCTGCTTCACCGTATCCCTGATTGACATCATTTGCCGCTGGCCATCTACCAGCAACAAGGCCTTGCTGCCAAGAATACCCTGCAACACCACCTGACGCGCTGGCTTGCGTTCATCTTGCGGCTCCGCCACGCACACACCAACAAAGGCTGATAGAATCATCAGCAGCCCTATGCCCACAATTCGAACAATCCACTCAGGTCGTTTATTTATCATGAAACCCGTACGCATCTTTCGTCACATTGCCTGTGAAGGCCCCGGTTATTTTGCGACTTGCCTGGAAAACTATAACATTCCTTTTGAAGTGGTGCGCATTGATGCTGGTGAAATACCTCCGACACAAATCGATGATGTCAGCGCTCTGGTGTTCATGGGTGGCCCCATGAGTGTCAATGATGATGTTGAGTGGATTCCACAAGAGCTGGCACTTATTCAAAAAGCAGTCGATGCCAATCTGCCCGTGCTCGGTCATTGTCTGGGCGGGCAACTCATCAGCAAGGCATTGGGCGGCGAAATCACGGCAAACCCCGTAAAGGAAATTGGCTGGTTGCCTGTGCAAAAAATTCCCGGTTTACAGGCCGATGACTGGCTACAGGATTTCACCAATGACCGCATGCTGTTTCATTGGCACGGTGAAACTTTTTCCATTCCGGATGGTGCAACGGCCATTCTTCGCAGTGAGCAGTGCGCCAGTCAGGGCTTCGTAACCGGCAATACCCTGGCATTGCAATGCCATATTGAAATGACCGAAACGATGGTGCGCGAATGGGCAGAGCTTTACAAAGACGAACTCACAGACCCCGCAGCGAGCGTGCAAAGCCAAAAAGAAATAACAGAAAATCTGGAAGAGCGGGTTAACCAGCTGCACAGCGCAGCGGATGCACTTTACCAACGTTGGCTGCAACCACTAAGGAATGGAAATCAACAAACAGGTAATCAGGACTCACCTGGATGATTTTTGGCAGGTGCCAAACCGGTTGAATCAATCTGTATCACTTGTATCGTTGCTTCACTGACTGATGTTTGTTGCGTCACCTGGGTCGACATGGTGATAACCACACCGAATATTACGACCAACATCAACACCGTCATCGGGTCCAATCTGGATAAAAACTTCATTTTCTGCCCCCTGCTACATCGTTATTCCGGGTGGGTAACTCATAATCAAATCTCGGCCCCCTGCCACACTGCGTCATGCATTTCCATCACATATACCCGTAGCGATTGAGATTTCGGTATTCATTGCACGCCCTCTTCATTCCCATGGCTGCGTTGAAATTCCTCACAATAGACCGGCTATTATTCGTCATTTCGCCTTGCCATGAAATGAATATGACGCACACTGAACACCTAAATCTCAAACGCTGCGGGTATAACGTGTATCGTCTACACACACACATGACCTCGTGACTGGATACACACTATTTTCGTGAAACACCTCACATTTTCACCCTGAATTCCACAGCTGACCGCCTGCCTGGAGGGTGTATTAACGTGTTGATGAGCATCCTGTTCCAGGTTCACCTGAAACTATCGGAAAATGCCAGAATTTCTTTAAACATTTCAGTCAGATGCCAGTACAAATCCACGTAAAATCTCTGACCAGACATCAGATTGCCAATTTAACGCCGCCACCAGCAATAGGGGTGCCCTGATGACAGAAGCGTGTTTCACAATATGTTAACAAGGTATTTTCATCAGTCATCCATTATCAGCACCTGCTCTTCCGGGACTGCACCGCCCGGGAGAAATCATCACTCAGGCAATACCGCAGTATCAGTCATTATGTTCTGCTGTATTCATGCTGTCGGACATTTAATGGCCAGAACCAAATCCATCACATTGGTGCCTGTGGGCCCGGTGATAATCAGATCACCACTGGCTTGCAAAAAATCACCCGCATTTGCACTGGCCAATGTCTGTTGCACATCAAAACCGGCTTGTAATCCGCGTTGCAAAGTATATCCATCCACCAAAGCACCGGCGGCCTGTGTCGGCCCATCACTGCCATCTGTGCCTGCGGCCAAAAAATAATTGTTCGTTGTACCAGCCAGCTCTGCCGCTGCCGCCAGTGCCAGTTGTTGATTGCGTCCACCGCGACCGGGACTATCAGGCAAACACACAGTTGTTTCCCCGCCCCAAATATGCAACCCGGGTTTGTCATCACGTAACTTGCGAGCCAGTTGTTGTCCTGCAAACTCTGCATCACACGTTATTAAATCCTGATGCAAATGAACATCGTAACCCAAAACCGTTGCCCTTTTTTTTGCAGCCTGCATGGCGTCTTCAAGTTTTGCAATAACATCAACAGTGACCGTATTAAAACAGGTATTTCCCAACAAGGGCGCAGAGGGTGCCCTGGGCAGTTTTTTAATCCATTCCGGTATATTTTCAGGTTGTGGTTCATCAACGATATCCGGGCTCAGGAAACCCGAAGCAATCACCTGCGGCGAATTATCCGGCACATCAGAAATCATCAAACAGTTTGTATGACAACCCGCAAGTTTCTGCGCCAGACGCCCTCCCTTGATACATGACAATGATTTGCGCACACGATTCATCGCTGCGATATTCCAGCCACTGCCCAGCAACCAGTTATTGACCCGTTGCAAGTCTTCCAGACTCACTCCATCCGGCAATACCTCCACCAATGAAGAGGTACCACCGGAAATTAAAAATATAAAATCACTTTGTACCGGCCGCGCCGCCATAAATTCCAATAGTGTTTGACCTGCACACAAGCTGCGTTGATCCGGCACAGGATGTGCCGATTCCAGACACTGGATATTTTTTATGTTTTGCAGTTGCCGGTCACAATGCCCCTCTTTGGTGATCAACAACCCCTTGTCAAACGTATCCCCCAAGGCTGTTATCGCACCCTGCATCATACTCGACGCGGCCTTGCCAATGGCAACTACCGCGACAGGCCCGCCTGAATCATAACCCGTCAATGCCCGTTGCGTGCACAGCTCCCCCTGCACAGCAGCCAACGCAGCCTGGTAAATCTGTAAAAGGTGCTTACGAGCGAAACTCATATTTTACCCTGCTTCATCTTTTATCCACCCACCTTGCTGAACACCGGGAGGATGGGTATCCTCCCCGGCATAAACGGACAAATCAGCCAGGGGTGCTTCTTGCCATGCTCTGCAAAAAATGTAGATTCGAGAATCCGGAGGGTATGCGCTTTTGTGGTCAATGCGCCACACCACTGAATACCATTTGCCCTGGTTGTAACTTTAGTAATCCATTTGATTTTGAGTTCTGCGGACAATGCGCCACCCGCTTAAACAAAACACACAACACTGACAGCCACTCCACGGCGCCAACACATACGCCCAGACAACAAAGTGCAGAACGCCGTCAACTCACGGTACTATTTTGTGACATCGTAGGTTCCTCCGCTCTTTCCGAACGCATTGATCCAGAGGAACTGCGCGATATCATGCGTGACTACCGCAGCACCTGCAATAAAATTGTCGATGATTATGGTGGTTATGTTGCGCAATACCTCGGTGACGGGATACTGGTTTATTTTGGTTATCCCCATGCGCATGAAGATGATGCGCAACGCGCCACTTTCGCCGCACTGGAAATTGTCAAACGTGTTCAGGAACATATTTACTCCGCGCAACAAGGTGATGACGTGCAACTTGCGGTACGGGTCGGTATTCACACCGGCCTGGTCGTTATCGGTGAAATTGGCGGTGGCGACAAACGCTCGATGGCCCTGGGCGAAACACCCAATATTGCTGCACGGGTGCAGGGTTGCGCCAGTGCAAATGCGGTGGTGATTAGCGGCAGTACATACCAGCTGCTGAATCAGCGTTTTGAATGTCAAACACTGGGCACCCACACGCTGAAGGGGTTTTCTCACCCTTTTACTCTTTTTCAGGTGCAACAAGTTCGCGGTAATCAAAACAGATTCATTGATGCCGGGCACCCTGCCTGTGCCATGCTGACCGGGCGAAACCAGGAAACCAGCCTGTTAACAGAAAGACTCAACCAGGCACGCAAGGGTATCGGACAAGTGGTTTTACTCAGCGGTGAACCCGGGCTGGGAAAAACACGCATGGTGCAGATGGTTTGTGAAAAAGCTGTAAAGGAAAATTGTCTTTTCCTGGATTGTTATGGTGCCCTCTATTACAAAAACAGCTTTCTTTATCCTGTTATGGATATAATGCGTCGCATCATCGGCCTGACAGAGAGCGACGACCCACAAAAACAGATTGCACGTATCAAAAAAACCATTGCCACTCTGGGCATGGAGCCAGAAACGGTCACCCCCATTTTGGCGGAGCTGTTGTCAATTTCATCTCCCGGAAAAATCATCGCAGACACTGGTGAAACAAATTCCACCCCACAACAAAAAAAGCAGCAAACTTTCGACATTCTCATCGATATTTTACAGGCCGTCGCACAACAACGCTTTGTTTTATTGGTCGTGGAAGATTTACAGTGGATAGACCCTTCCACTATTGAATTACTGTCACGGCTCGTTGAACAACCCGGGTTAACCAATATTTTTGCCCTTATTACCTTTCGCAGCAACTTCACACCCCCCTGGAAAAATCACGCCGACCTGACAAAAATTACGCTCAATCGACTCACCCAAAAACAATCCGGCAGTATGATCAGGCAACTGTGCCGGGGGAAAATACTGCCCGTAGAGGTGTTTATCGAGATCATCAACAAAACAGACGGTATTCCCTTTTTTGTCGAAGAGCTGACCAATGCCGTGCTGCGGTCTTCGTTACTGGTGGAAAAAGAAGAGCATTTTGAACTCAGCCATAATATGTCTCAGCTGGAAATTCCCAGCACACTTCAGGATTCACTTATGTCGCGCCTGGATGACCTCGGTGATGACAAAGAACTGGCACAACTGAGTGCCACACTGGGACGTGAATTTACTTATGAATTGTTACATGCAACCACTCTGCAAAGTGAATCCAGTCTGCAATCCGGCATGAACCGGCTTATCAACGCCAAATTATTCGTCCAGAATGGTAAACCACCAAAAGCACATTACCGCTTTCAACACGCTCTGGTACGAGAAGCAGCTTATCAATCATTATTAAAACGTACACGTCAAAAATTTCACCAGCGTATTTCAATACTCATCAAGGAAAAATTTCCACAGATTGTTGC
>JAADIL010000178.1 GCA_013151355.1 Gammaproteobacteria bacterium | reverse complement strand
TTTTATGCAGGGAGCAAAAATGAAACATGAAAAACTGACAGGGCTTCTTTCCTTCATGATTCTCGGGCTAATGATATCCAGCACCGCCAACGCCATACTGATTGACCGGGGCAACGGCATGATCTACGACACGGATCGGGATATCACCTGGTTACAGGATGCCAACTACGCCCAGACCAGCGGTTATGACAGTGATGGCCTTATGACCTGGGGTGCGGCAACAGACTGGGCAGATGATTTGAGTTTTGGTGGCTATAACGATTGGCGTTTATTTAATGCCGATCCCGGTGATACTAACTGTAGCTCTTCGTTTACACTGCCAGGTTACGCTACTCAGAATAATGGTTATAACTGCTCTGGCAATGAGTTAGGTCATCTGTTTTACGATGAACTGGAAGGGACACAAGCTCAATCAATTTTTGCAAGTGGTGATCCGGATTTGGGGCTGTTTATAAATCTTCAGTCCAGCGTCTATTGGTCAAGTACAGAGTTTGCGCCTAATACCAATGGCGCGTGGTTCTTCGGTACCCTCGACGGTTACCAGGGCTACGGCGACAAAAATCTTGAGTTCTATGCCTGGGCTGTTCGCTCCGGCGATGTCGCCGCTATCACAGTGCCTGAACCGGGCACGCTGTTTTTGCTGGCTGCGGGTTTAGCCGGTATTGCGGGTGTCAGGCGGCGATATTGCTGATTGGGTGATTCTGCTGCTGTTGTAAAGGCTCCAGGGAAAAAGGAATTTTCTGACATTTCGGTTGCCTTGCTCACGTTGTGCCTGACATTCACCCAAAATGTCTGCTTTTGACGGGATTCCTGTCTCCAGGAACGTTCGATAACCTCAAGCGCTACGGATATGTTTGTGTTTTCAGTACTGAAACCTGACCTCATAACCATACGCCTGGCGGGCTGCGAAAGACTGTTCATCTACGGCAGTGGCAATCTGCGCTGTCACATCCTTGATGGTATTCACACTGCCCATAATGACATCCAGACTTGTAGCCATCTTGTTGGCCTTTTCCACGCTGCCTTCGGCTTTTTCATGGCTGTCTGCCATCACACCCGCCACATAACGAGCTGCCGATTGCAGGCGTTCAATCATGGCTTGCATCTCCACAGCAGACTCCTGGGTGCGTGATACCAGGATACGTACCTCGTTAGCCGTCATTGCAAATTCGCGACCCTGATCACCGGTACGAGCCGCTTCGATAGCAGCATTCAAAGCCAGCAAACTGGTCTGCTCGGCAATACCACGAATGACACCAACAACAGAGCCAATATCATCACTGTCTTTTTTCAGCTCCTGAATGACTTCAGCGGTGGTGGCAATTTCCTGGGCCAGCGACTGGATGGAATCCGTCATCTGATACACCACGCGTTTACCAATCCCGGTTTCATTACTGGCCACCCGGGTTGCATTCACCACCAACCGAACATTTTTTGCCATCGCCTGAATACTGGCAGACACATCATTAACCGTCATGGCAATTTGTTCCGTTTCGGATTCCAGCATTGTATTGGTGACATCGGTATCATTTTTTTCAACATTGCTAACAGAGAAATTTTTTTTCATTTTTTAGCCTATTATCAGGGAGCTTCTGATTAACTTCCGGGCAACAAAATTGCTGGCCGACAAACCGCCTGATCAAAATAATAATTGTATCCGGAAGAGATCAGTGCCTGCTACTTCGACAGGAAAACAGGAATCTTTAGGGACGCACACGTCCCTCAGGAATGGAAATTAAATAACTTGTACAAGTTACTCAATTTCCATTCCTAAATATTTTCACCAACTTGCCGATCAGATAATGAACTCCCCGACGGATCAACGAGACATGAACCCTCTCAAGTATCGCCTGCCACAACAACAGCAAAACGACATCAATGCATTACAACCCCGGCCCAATACTCTGACGGCATGGATTGCGGCACAACCAACGATCAACCTGCAATCCACAGCATCTCTGGTATTCAAACTTTTGCAGAGCTACAACCGCTGCAAAATGCCTGCGGCAATACGACTTAAAGCGATGATTACGTTACAACCAGTCATCGATAACATCATCGAACAGCTACGTGGTTATTACCAAAACGAATCCCTGCCGCTACGTAGAAACGCCCGCATACAGGCAAACATGGCGGCCCGGTTTCTCGATGAAGCAGCCTTTGCCTACAAGGCAACGGTGACCGATGCGGTCATTGACACCGAAAATAACGAGATGAGCATCAACCTGTTCATTGCCTCTCTGCGACTTGCCATTGACCACCAGGGGCAACAGTTGCTGGAGTGTTATACCCGGTTTGCGCCACCAATAACCGGTCTGTGGGGCGAGATACATCGTACTTATCAACTGGCCGAACGCAACGGCCTGCATACCCGCGTACTCACCGAAAACGACGACAGGGTAAATGCCGAAGGAGGCAAAGAAGATGTCCCGGGGGGTGCCTGCAATCCCTTCGCAACCGTACAGCATGGTTATTTGCGTCTGGTGTTATTGGCTCTGGCGACACCCAACCACCTGATGCCAGGGCAGGCGACACAAATCTACACGTACCTGGAAAAATGGACGGCGGGCTGTCGCATACTCGGCAAAAAAATCACCGAGGCGAAAACCGGCGACATCATCATTGATCTGGCTGGCGAACGTCCACCCGCAGTGGCGACCGGTTATGCCCGTTTTCGCCCCGTCGATGGTCGTTTTCTGGACATCAGCAAATTGCAGGAAAAACTCGACGAGATCAGCGCCAGCGTGGATGAGCAACACCGGGCCAGACACGGTGTGCCATTGACCATCGCCGAACGCCTGCGTCGCGACCTGCTCACCCGTCTGCGCAAAGCCTGGCAAGGCCGTGCAGAACGCTCCTGTCAGCGCGAAGAAGACATGACCACCCATATCTCGTTATGCATGGGGCTGGATATGTGTCACCACTTCATCAACAACGAAAACGATTTCTGCCCCGAAAGGGATGAAATTCACTACCATCGCCCGCAGGAAACCAGCAGTGGTCTGACGCTGGCACCGACAGATATACTGGAACTGGAGGCCCCCGACAGCACCAGTCAATCAGGACGGGACATCACTCGCGTTTCGCGCTTCACCGAGGGTGTTGATGTATGGGACGCCATCCACGAAACTGAAATCCACGCCCGCGAAAAACGCGAAGCCGCCATGGCACACTTCCGCACCGAACCCTGGCTGCGCATTAACCACAGTGCTGCCGGTCTGGCATTGCGTCGCCTGCCAAAAACCCGGTCTCACACACGTGTCGGCGCAGTGGTGGCCTTTCGCAACAATGACGACGAATCGTGGACAGTCGGCGCGTTACGCTGGTTACAAGATGTGCCCGGCAAGGCCTTCGACATCGGCATCATAACCCTGTCCACACACGGTACCCCCGTCGCTGTACGTGCCATCGGCGGTGCGGGTACCGGCGGAGAATATTTTCGCAGCCTGCTGATTCAACCAACCTTTCTGAAAAAACAGGACACGGTGGAATTCGCCCTGCTGGTTCCAGCCAGTATTTACGACATCGGCACGCAATTGGTACTCAACCGCCAAACTGAGCTAGAGTATGTGCGCCTGACGCGCATGATCGACACCAGCAGCTCCTTTTCGCTGTTTGCATTTAAACATATCGAAGTACCACCAGCGGAACAGGCCAGGATCAGCAACCTCGGTTAACCACTACAAGGAAGTATGACAAAATAACCTGGACAGATTGCGCAGGATATCGTTTCGTATTCAAGGCACACAAAAGGGCGCATACTTGCCGTATGTAGCCCTTTGTGCAACGCAGAAGACGGAAGGATAGACAAGCAGGATGTCCGGGTTGTTTTGTCACACCTCCTGACTATTCACCAAAACGATTCGCTATTGACAAGCCACCATCATGTTCACCCAATGCCCCCGATGTGACACCATCTTTCAACTTTCTGCCAGTCATCTCAGGGCAGCCAACGGCGACGTGCGCTGCGGACAGTGCCTGTCTGTGTTTAATGCACTGGAGCACCTCAGCGAAAGCGTATCGCCAACACACGAAACAGAAACCGCTGGAAATCTGACTCACGAAACCGGTGAATACCGCAACTGGTCCGAAAAAATGCCGGACAGTGTGACAAACACAGATGAACCTGCGGCCGGGCCAGCCAGCACCGGGCAAATGGATACAAAGACTCACAGCACCAGCGATGCCTTTAATGACGTCATCGCCGAAGTGAAAACACATGACATTTCCATGGAGGAAATTGATCGTTTTGAGGAGTTTCTGGCCACAAACGATTCTTTTCCGGTTGAAGATTCACCGTCGGTTGATGACTTTTTACCGGCTGAAGACGCCACACCCAATGCCATAACAAACACAAATGTCAGTGATACTCGCTCTCCTGATAACCCCCCCGCATCCACTAACGCAACACACCCTGGTGACATCGACACCGTTACGGCGGTCCTGGATACTGACATCAACTTCGATGATGACGAGTTTGCCGAATTTGATGCCTACCTGGCCGAACCGGAAAATGTGTCCATTGATGATGCCGCCCGGCGCACCAACAAAATAGAGGTCGATGATGACAAAATCATTATCGAAGCAACTGACCTTGAGTCCTTCGCCTCACCAGCTCATGCCGATACACCCGATGTCGTGCCTGAACAGCAGCCTGCCACTGCCGACCTCGCTACCACCACCACTGTTGCCCCTGCAGAAGATCTGCAAGCGGAAACGGTACATGCAACAGAAGGACAATCATCACCGGCAAACGAAACACAGACCATCAACATCCCCAGTCTCATTCTCGACGATCTGCACGCTGCCAAAGTCGAGCAACTGCGACCCTCCGGTACCCCGTGGCTGATCGGCAGTCTGTTGTTGATGTTCACCCTGGTATTACAAGTGGTGTATCACTCACGCGACGAACTGGCCAGAGACGTCAATCTGCGCCCCTGGCTGATACAAATGTGCGAAGTGCTCAACTGCACAGTGAGCCAGCCCTACGATATCAAACAGATTGAAATCATCGGTCGCGATGTGCGTTCCCATCCCTCGGCCGACAAAGCACTGATCGTCAGCACCACCCTGATCAACAACGCCACCTTCGTACAACCCTTCCCTCTGTTAACCATGGTGTTTTCGGATATCAACGGCACAAAAATTGCCCAACGGCGTTTCACACCCCGCGAATACCTGAGCAATGCGGTTGACCTCGCCACCGGCATGACACCCGACATGCCGATACGCATCGATCTGGAATTAGTCGATCCTGGCAAGACCGCAGTAAATTACGAGTTTCACGCCGAGGTCGACCCACGCCAAACACGCCCCCTCACCTGAAAACAATCCATACCAGGAAAATAATTTTCGGCAAACACTGAGATTCAAGGGTAATACCCACGAAAAAACTTCAGCAACATCTTTTTTCTCATCCGGGTTAAGAGTAATATCATCCCTCTGTTTTCTCGGCAAAGTATGTGTCTCTTTTTTCTCCTGGCGTATTTTGCGGTTGTGCCAAAACGCTTTTAACCGGGCGAAGGAACCCAGGCAAAAAGCTCAAGTAAAAACCATGCAAATCGGTCCTTACACACTTTCCAGTCAACTCATCCTCGCACCCATGGCAGGCGTCACGGACCGCCCCTTCCGGCAACTGTGCAAAAAACTGGGCGCGGGCATGGCAGTATCGGAAATGGTTTCCTCCAATTCCCTGCTGTGGGGCTCGGAGAAAACCAGGCGTCGTGCCAATCATGATGGCGAAACCGATCCACGCTCGGTACAAATCATGGGTGCTGATCCGCAAATGATGGCCGATGCTGCACGCTACAATGCCGACAACGGTGCACAGATCATCGACATCAACATGGGTTGCCCGGCCAAAAAAGTCTGCAATGTAGCCGCCGGTTCAGCACTGTTACAAAACGAGACACTGGTGGGAGACATCCTTGATGCCGTCGTCGGCGCTGTGCATGTCCCCGTCACCCTGAAAATTCGTACCGGTTGGGATACCGACAACCGCAACGGTGTACGTATTGCCCGCATCGCTGAAAGCGCGGGCATTCAGTCTCTGGCCGTGCACGGACGTACCCGCGCCTGTGCCTACAAGGGGGAAGCAGAGTACGACACCATTGCCGCCATCAAGGCAACGGTGAACATCCCGGTGGTCGCCAATGGCGACATCAGCACACCGGAAAAGGCAAAAAGGGTGTTGGAATACACCCGGGCAGATGCTGTCATGATCGGCCGAGCGGCCCAGGGACGCCCCTGGATTTTCCGTGAGATTGATCACTATCTAAAAACCGGAGAAAAATTGCCAGAGCCCACGCTTAAAGAGATACGCAGCATTCTGCTCGAACACCTGCAAAATCTTTATACGTTTTACGGGGAGTACACAGGAGTACGCATGGCACGCAAACACATCTCCTGGTACAGCAAGGGGCAACGGCATGGCGGTGCATTCCGCCAGGCGGTCAATCGGGTGGAGACCGTCGCAGAACAACTACAAATAACAAAAGATTTTTTTGATACCTTGTTGGTTCGGGAGGAACTAGCCGCATGACAATACATTTTCAAAGTACCGAGTCCATGGTAGGGGTTGCTACAGATCATCTGGAAGAGGACGGACAAAACGCACCCCTGAGTGACCACATCAAATCCATGCTGGAAGGTTATTTCAACGACCTTGACGGGCACCTGCCCGCAGACCTGTACCAGATGGTTCTGCAAGAGATCGAGCAACCACTGCTGGAAAGTGTGCTGCACTACACGCGTGGCAACCAAAGCAAAGCAGCGATTGTGCTGGGGTTAAATCGCGGCACGTTGCGTAAAAAACTCAAGCAATACGATCTGAATTAAATTGTTTAACACCGATTACACGGGGGCCTTTTGGCCCCCGTTGCTTTTACGAAAAGGTTTTTGCCCCAAAGTACACGGGGAAGAACAGGGATATTTGAATGGGTGGCCCCCAATTCTTTCCTCTGCCAGGAGCCTGTTCGGGAATGAAAGTCGTCGCGAGAGAAAACCATTTTGAGGCAGATTTTTCGTTCATTTGAGGCAAATAGTTGTTCTATTTAACGAAAATGAATGGAAAATGTGGCCAAAATGGATTTTCCGCAGCAGACTCTTCATTCCCGGACAGGCTCCCAGGGCCAATTTAATCCATATTCAACGTAAACAGGTTCTGTAATGACAACCATCAAACGCGCCCTTATCAGCGTCTCCGATAAAACCGGTATCGTCGATTTTGCCCGCACCCTGCGCGAGCTTGGTGTGGAAATTCTCAGTACGGGTGGTACTGCCAAACTGCTGGCCGACAACGGCGTGGACGTCACCGAGGTCTCCGACTACACCGGCTTCCCGGAAATGATGGGCGGCCGGGTGAAAACCCTGCATCCCAAAATTCATGGTGGCCTGCTGGGACGACGCGGCATAGACGACGCAGTGATGGCCGACAACGGTATTGCTCCCATCGACCTGGTCGTGGTCAACCTCTACCCCTTCGAGACAACTGTGGCACGTCCCGATTGCAACCTGCCCACCGCCATCGAAAACATCGACATCGGAGGCCCCACCATGTTGCGCGCTGCGGCAAAAAACCATAACGCGGTAACAGTGGTCGTCAATACCAGTGACTACGCTCGTGTCATCGATGAAATAAAAAACAACGAGGGCATCGTGAGTTCAACCACCCGTTTCGACCTTGCCACCAAAACCTTCGAGCACACTGCCGCTTACGATGGTGCCATCGCCAACTACCTGGGTGCAACACAACTGGATGGCAGCAAATCCGGTTTTTCCCGCACTCACAACAGCCAGTTCCTCAAGGTACAGGAAATGCGTTACGGCGAAAATCCGCATCAAAAAGCAGCATTTTATGTAGAAGCCAACCCGACCGAAGCATCCATCTCCACTGCTGTGCAACTACAGGGTAAAGAGCTGTCCTTCAACAACATTGCCGATACGGATTCTGCGCTGGAATGTGTCAAGCAGTTTACCGGGACCGCCTGCGTCATCGTCAAACATGCCAATCCCTGTGGTGTCGCTGTGGCCGACAGCCTGCTCGACGCCTACAACCAGGCCTACAGCACCGATCCTACCTCGGCCTTCGGCGGTATCATCGCCTTCAACCGACCATTGGATGCACAAACCGCCAGAGCCATTA
Organism: Gammaproteobacteria bacterium; assembly: GCA_013151355.1. GTDB lineage: Bacteria > Pseudomonadota > Gammaproteobacteria > SZUA-152 > SZUA-152 > SZUA-152. The sequence continues at coordinate 2,144 of JAADIL010000178.1, read as the reverse complement.
TTGATCGTCAATTCGTTGAAGTGATCATCGCCCCTGATGTGAATGACGACGCTAAACCCATATTGGCAGAAAAGAAAAATGTGCGTGTACTGGAATGCGGCGAATGGGGTGATGAGCGTGTACCCGGCCTGGACTACAAACGGGTCAACAGCGGCCTGCTGGTGCAAGACCGTGATCTGGGCACAATCAACGCCGACCAACTGAAAGTAGTCACTCAACGTGCTCCCGATGAACAGGAAATGCGCGATCTGTTATTTACCTGGCAAGTAGCCAAATTCGTTAAATCCAACGCTATTGTGTACGGTAAAAATGGTATGACTATCGGTGTCGGTGCCGGACAGATGAGCCGCGTATACAGTGCGCGCATCGCTGCGATCAAGGCCGCCGATGCACAACTGGCAGTCAAAGGTTCCGTGATGGCCAGTGATGCCTTTTTTCCCTTCCGTGACGGCCTGGACAGCGCTGCTGAAGTGGGCGTCAGCGCCGTCATCCAGCCCGGTGGTTCCATGCGTGACAACGAAGTCATCGCTGCCGCCGATGAACATGGTATCGCCATGGTATTCACAGGCATGCGGCATTTCCGCCACTAAGGGACGTGCACGTCCCTTAGTGTCTGTAAAGAAATAAACAGGCTCCCAGGGGTGTTAATAATCATTCACAAGGCACCCATAAAAACTCCCGGTACTTTGTCCGGTTTATCACAGTTTACTCGCCGTAAATCCGGTACACTTCGGCAATATTTCGCTGAAAAAGGGTTGCCGTACAATGACAAAACACTCCCGCCTCCCCGCCAAAAAAGCCACCAATAAAACAAGCCTGCATCATAAAATGGCTTTGGCCCTCCTGCTGCTGATATTGCCACTCGCAGGATTGGCAACTTCAGCACAAGCAGAACCTGTCAGTGGTATCACTCCACGCATAGTCGGCGGTATCACTGCAAACCCCAATGACTACCCCTGGGCAGTTGCCCTGTTAAACGCCAGCATCAGCGCCGGTTTTAATGCCCAGTTTTGTGGCGGCACGCTGATCGCCAGTCATTGGGTACTCACGGCTGCTCACTGTGTTGACAGTTTTTCTTCAGCCAGTGAAATCGAGGTGGCCATCGGTATCGCCAATCTGGACAACATCAATGACGCTGATCGCATTATCGTCAATAACATCGTGGTGCATCCTGATTACGATGCCAATTCGCAGGATAATGATATCGCCCTGCTGGAACTGGTAATGCCGTCGAACAACACAATACTGGCTATCGCCGATAACACCCTCACCAATAACATCGCCACGGGTGAAGCAATGACAGTCATCGGCTGGGGCAGCACCAAAGCTACTACCCCATTCGTTTTCCCAAACCTGTTACAGGAAACACAGATTCCACGGTTTGATTTTGCCGCATGCAATACCATTTACAATAACTTGCTGACCAGCAACATGATTTGCGCAGGTTTTGCCGCTGGAGGGAAAGACACCTGCCAGGGCGATAGCGGCGGACCCATGTTGTACTTCAACACAGGCGACAGCACCTATTACCAAACCGGCGTCACCAGCTTCGGCAATGGCTGCGCGGCAGCTAACAATCCTGGCGTTTATACCCGTGCCGCCAATTACCTTGACTGGATAAACGACACCATGTCAATCATCCTGCTGCCAACTCAATATCGATTTGGCTACCATGGCATCAACCGCAAGACACCCCCAATCACAACGCTAACCTTGCGTAATGATTCCGGTGCAGACATCACCATCTCTGCGATAAATCTCGACAACCCGGCAAACTTTACTCTCCTCTCTCAAAACTGCACTGGCGCGACCATCGCCAACGACGGCAGTTGCTCAATCACTCTGCAATTTCAGGCCACAAGTGCAGACACACAACTGGCAACACTCAGCGTTGATTTTGGCACGGGCAATCCTTCACTCAACACGGCAATAAGCGGCATCGGCCTGGCCACCATCAGCGCTACGGGACTGGATGAAATCCCCGCACGCCCCTGGTACAGCGGAAATAATGTCAGCTGGCTCAACGCCGTCACGAGCAACAGTAATGGCGGCACAGCCATGCGCAGCGGCAACATTGGCAATAATCAAAACACAGCATTACTCGCTTATTTCACCGGTCCGGATACCCTCAGCTTCCGCTGGAA
>JAADIL010000222.1 GCA_013151355.1 Gammaproteobacteria bacterium | reverse complement strand
AGCTTGAGTATCATCGTTACTGCGCCACGGCTTGCTGCTGTGCAGCCATTGTTCCAGCAGGCAAAAAAATTGTTGCCCGGTGCCAGTGTTCACGAAGGCTGCGTGCAATGGAAAAATGCCAGCATTCAGTTTGTTGCGCCGGATGTGTTGTGTCTGTCAACGGTACCCGCAGACCTGTTATTGGTCGATGAGGCGGCGGCTATTCCGGCCACGCTGCTACAGCAATTGTTAACCCGTTATTCGCGGATTGTTTTTTCAACCACTACTCATGGTTATGAAGGAACCGGGCGGGGCTTTGCGGTACGCTTCAAACAAACACTGAATGAGCAAACGCCGGACTGGAAGCAAATCACATTACACACGCCAATCCGCTGGGCTGAAAATGACCCGCTGGAAAGTCTGGCGTTTAAAATTTTGTTGCTGGATGCAGCGAGTGCCGACGACGAATGTGTGACTGCGGCTGCGGTAGACAACGTGGTGATGGAGAAAATAAACCGGAATGAGTTGGTGAATAACGAGTCTCTGCTGGCACAGATATTCGGTTTACTGGTGGTGGCACATTATCGTACTCGCCCTAATGATTTGCGTAACTTGCTGGATGGTCCGGGGTTGTCCGTGTACGTCAGCCGTTATCAGGGACAGGTGGTGGCGACGGCGCTGATTGCTGCCGAGGGTGGTTTTGATGAGCAGATCGCAGAAGCTGTTTTTGCAGGCCGGCGTCGGCCACGCGGCCACCTGATTCCGCAATCGTTAATGGTTCATGCAGGATTGAAAGATGCTGCCCGTTTGCATTGTGCACGAGTGATGCGTATTGCTGTACATCCGGCATTGCAGCGCAAGGGTCTGGGCCGACAATTGTTACGGCGCATTAAAGCTGATGCAGAAAAACAGGGTGCTGATTTATTGGGCGCCAGTTTTGGTGCGACGGAATCACTGTTACACTTTTGGTCATATGAAAATATATTGCCGGTGCGCATGGGTTTTCGACGCGGCCATGCCAGTGGAGAATATTCAGTGATGGTTCTGGTGGCGCTTTCTGCTGCGGGTGAAAATGTTTATTCTGCAGCGCGTACCCGTTTTAAACGTGACCTGCCACAGTGGTTGGCTGATCCGTTACAGACGCTGGATGTAGCAGTGTCTGCCGTTTTGTCGCAGGGTATTGATGGCGACACTGAAATCGTTTCGCTTGATCAGCATGATCTGGATATGTTGTTCAGTTTTTCCAGGGGTGAGCGTACTTACGAAGATGCGCTGGCACCGATTTGGCGTTTGTTAATTGAGGCAAAAATACAACTGGCAGATTCACCTGTGAGTGCCGAGCAAGATGTGCTGGTTGCCAAAGTTCTGCAAAAACAACCATGGGTGAATGTGGCTCGTCAGTTTGGTCTGGCAGGCAAGGCTGATGTGCTGGTTCACTTGCGTGGCGGTGTGAGCCAGTTGCTGGATGCTGTCGGAGTCTCTTTTTAATCTCTATTATGGGTTCAATCTTCCCGCAGTTTGCTGTGAAGTCGTTTGGGAATTGTTTCAGGAATGATGTCTTGTCGGGTTTACAGTGGATGTTGCACAGGTGGTACGATAAAATGTGCAGCTCCGTGATGCAGGGAGCTTCGGATAAAAAAGATAAAAGGAGTTTGTCATGTTGCAACCAAAACGTTCTTTGGTTACGCGAGAATTGAATCAGCTGAGAGCCAACGGCACCCTGCCGGTACTTTCGGCAAGCTTGATGAGTACACGTCTGAAAAATATCACAACACTTGTCAGGGCAGAGTAGCTATGGTGGAAACCCTGCCAGGGCGAGACAGTCCCATGCCGGTGGCCAGCGTGCATTTTGTCACCGGCAACCCGTTACAGAGCCCGCCCGTTCCCGCAAGGCATGCAACTGGCAATGTTTGGCATGGGTTGTTTTTGGGGGGTGGAAAAAATATTTTGGCAATTACCCGGTGTGTGTTCCACTGCGGCGGGTTATGCTGCTGGTGTTACGCCGAACCCTGTTTATCAGGAAGTATGCAGCGGACAAACTGGCCATAATGAGGTAGTTCGCGTGGTGTTTGACCCGGAAATGGTGTCTTTTGTCAGGTTGCTGACTCTGTTTTGGGAGGGGCATGATCCCACGCAGGGTATGGGTCAGGGTAATGATCATGGTACACAATATCGCTCGGGCATTTATGTGTACGATGCTGTGCAGCGGCGGTTGGCGGAAGAAACGCGGGCACGCTATCAGGATAAATTAACGGCGGCCGGTTATTCGGCGATTGGCACTGAAATCATCACCGCGCCGCCATTTTATTTTGCCGAAGATTACCATCAGCAGTATTTGGCGAAAAATCCTGATGGTTATTGCGGTATGGGTGGCACCGGGGTGAGTTTGTAGCTTGCCTGAATCCTGCAAGCACGATCACTAGCAGGCTCCAGGTTGAAGGTATACCCGCTTGTAGTTACACTTTTTGTCAGCGGAAAACACACTGGATAGCATAATTATTGACCAATGATATTGAGAGGCAGATATGGTGATTGATGCACTAAAAGGTTTTGACGAAGAAGTGCCCAGGTGGGATATTGCCCTGGCGGCTTTGGTAGAAGAAGAAGCAGGAAAGCTGGGGAGGGGGCTGCGCATTGCCGAGTTCAGACGCCTGGCTGATGATCATGCGATACGTTTTGATGACATTATGGTGACCATGTTTGAACTGGTGATCAACAAGGAATGGCGTTACGAAGACCCGGATGGTCTGGAGAAAATGATCAGCCGGGATGAGGTGGAAAAGTTATATGTGGGTGGACGACTGGCAGAAGCCGATGTCAATGCATATGTTGGTCTGTGGTTACCGGCTTGACGGCTTGGTGTACTGCGCAAGCATGATCACTCGCAAGATTCAGGTATTAAATACGAATTCTGGACAGGGAAAATGATGAAATTGAATGTTGTCCGCAAGGCTGCCGCGAGCGTCGGTAGCCTTTTTCTTTTTTTAGCCAGTGTGTCGATGAATGTGCCAGCGGAGCCTTTCGCCCCGAGGCCACAAATTCCTGCTGATGTGGTGGACAGTTACCAGGCACAAAGCGCCCGTGATTCGGTAATCCCCGAAGCCGCGCGGGTGGGTATTCCTGCTTATCCCGGTGCCGTTATTATTCGTACTTTTGCCGTGAAAGAGCGGCCGCCGAAATACGAAGGTTTACCAATTCTTGAATTGATCAGCACGGACGATTACGAGACCGTCATTGCATTTTATAAAAAACAGTTGCCTGACTGGGGTGATGCCAAATTGATGTCGGCCCATTATTTTGCGCAACATGGCAACCTCAATTTTTTTAAACCTGAGGAACCGCATGTCGGTATCCATAAAATGGAAAATTATTATCGGGATGGAGAAAGAAAAATATTGCGTCAATTATTACCAGGGGCGCAGACGCTGATCAAGATTTTTTACGCCCGATATCCCCGTAGCGATTGACGGTAGGGACGTGCACGTCTCTTCACGCAGGAAATGCGCCGTCTGTCATTATTCTATTCTCGTGGCGGTTTTTTGAAATGGGCCTGTGTCAGCCGGAATACCACGGGACTTAGTGCCACCAGGGCGATCAGGTTAGGGATGGCCATGAGACCGTTAAACACGTCGGCCAGCAGCCAGATGATTTCCAGCTGGCCCAGCGCACCAATGACAATGGCCGCCAGCCACAGCAGTCGATAGGGCAGGATGACGCGAATACCGAAGAGAAATTCGGCGCAACGTTCGCCGTAATAGCTCCAGCCCAGTATCGTAGTGAAGGCAAAAATGGCCAGCCCGATACTGACAATGATGCTGCCAAAACCGGGAAGGCCAGTGGCAAAGGCCTGCATGGAGAGTGCGGCACCGGTTTCGCCGCTGGTCCAGGCGCCGGTGAGAATAATCACCAGCGCGGTCATGGTGCAAATAATAATGGTATCGATGAAGGTGCCCAGCATGCCAATCATGCCTTGCTGTACCGGGTTATTGGTGCGTGCGGCGGCGTGGGCAATCGGTGCACTGCCGAGACCGGCCTCGTTGGAAAAAATACCCCGCGCCACGCCGAAGCGTATCGCTGCCCATACCGCAGCACCGGCAAAACCACCTGTGGCTGCTGTACCGGTGAAGGCGTCACTGACAATACTGGCCAGTGCAGCCGGTACATCGGCGAGATGTGCGAGGATGATCCACAGTGCACCGGCAACGTAGGCCAACGCCATAAGCGGCACCAGTTTGGCGGCCACTACGGCGATGCGCTTGATGCCACCAAGGATGACGACAGCGGTTAACATCAGCATTACACCGCCCGAGACCCAATCCGGAATGGCGAAGGCTGCGTGCATGGCGGCGGCTACGGAGTTGGCCTGTACCATATTGCCGATGCCAAATGCGGCGATCATGCCAAACAGGGCGAAGGCGATACCCAGCCATTTCCAGTTAGCTCCCAGCCCGTTTTTGATGTAATACATGGGGCCGCCCACATAGCGCCCACTTTCATCCACTTCACGATATTTTACCGCCAGTACGGCTTCACTGTATTTGGTTGCCATGCCGACGAGTGCGGTAATCCACATCCAGAACACTGCGCCGGGGCCACCAAGAAAAATGGCTGTGGCGACACCGGCGATGTTGCCGGTGCCGATGGTGGCGGCCAGTGCCGTCATCAGTGCCTGAAAGGGAGTAATGTCGCCTTTGTCTTTCGAGTGGCGACTGCGCCACAATAATCGAAAGCTGGCAATCAATTGTCGCCAGGGCATGGCTCTGAGGCCAAGGGTGAGATACACACCAGTGCCCAGCAATAACACCAGCATAATGGGGCCCCAGATAATGCCGCTGCTGATGTTCAAAAAGTTTATGATAATTTGCATATGTTTCCCGCTTGTATTGACGGGGCACAGAGTAGACCCGATAAATACCCTCCGATATACTGCGCAGCGTCTATAAAATTACACGGTAATGCAAGTACATGCGTATTTTTTCTTTTCCATTATTGATTTCGTTATTGAAAGCCTCAGTGGTCATGTTTTTTCTTTTTTCTTTTTTTTCAACACGGGCGCACGCCGGTCAACCACTGGAATCCCTGGTGTGGAAAGCATCGGTGACCACAACAGCTGCGCTGATTGTTGCAACCAATCCACTTAAAGCCAAAAGTATGTCGATGGAAATGGGTGGCGGCGATCATGTTTCCGTAGTGCGTGCGGGAGCTCAGTGGGACTGGAATGATGACCTTATGCTGGATGTGTTTGGCTGGAAACTAAGCTCCTATTGGCAGTTGGATTTTTCCAGGTGGCAGAGTACCAGAGACGCCAGTCAGGCAGGTGTCAACATGACGGTTGGCTTCACACCCATGTTTCGTTTTACGGGAAAAAAAGGTTATGTTCAGCCGTATCTGGATGTGGGTGTCGGCATTTCCCTGTTTACCGTCAGCCGTTTTCAGGAGCATGAGTTTGGTTCAAACTTTCAATTTGCAGACATGTTAAGTATTGGTGCAAATATAGGCAAACGAAACCAGTGGGGGTTTGCTTATAAATTCCAGCATTACTCCAATGGCTCCGTTCGTGTGCCGAACAAAGGCATCAATTTTCATTTTTTGACACTGACTTATAAATATTGATGAGTGCCAGAGGAGGAAGAGGATAAAAAAACGGGTTTATTATTCCCCGGTTTTTTTATCCAGTATTTCAAATATTTCCTCAAAAAGTTGTCCACGATCAATGGGTTTTGTCAGGAAGGCATTGGCACCAACCCGCTTTCCCCAAAATTGTTCAGTGGCTTGTTGTTCGCCACTGACGATAATAATGGGGATGTGTGCGGTGGTATCATTTTTGCGTATTTGGCGTGTGGCCTGAAAACCATTCAAACCGGGCATAACAACATCCATTAAAACAAGATCCGGCAAATGTTCCCTGGCTGCGGTGACACCTTCCAGTCCATCAGTGGCCGAGATGGTTTTAAAACCGGCTTGCGTGAGCATTTTGGTGAATGTGGCAACCGCCGTGCGCGAGTCATCCACAATGAGTATCGTAAAATCATAGCCGTCGGCGGGTCGTGGATTACGTCGTCGTTCCTTAACCGTTCTGGCATTGCTGGTGAACAAATTTTTTAACGAGAACGGTTTCATACGGTTGTACTCCGGGAAGCTGACGGCCATCATAAGGTTAGCTGTGATTAACTTCAAATGCGATGTGGTGCTGGATAAATCCGGGAAAGTATATGCGCAGCTTTGATTTTCAGCCCATTGGCATTATTCATTCCTGTTACACCGAAAAATTCGGTATTCCCCGGCAGCCGGGCCTTGTGATGGCGGCATCGGCTACGCTGGAATTATATGCTCCTTATGATTGCCCGGAAGCTCTGGCGGAATTGCAGGGGTTTTCGCATGTTTGGGTGGTGTTTGTTTTTCATCAGACGGTGCGTGGTGAATGGAAGCCCACTGTGCGACCGCCACGCCTGGGAGGAAATCAGCACGTGGGTGTGTTTGCCTCACGCTCACCGTTTCGCCCTAACCCGATTGGTATGTCGGCAGTCATGCTGGAAGACATTCAGTGCCACAATGGCCATTGTCAGTTGATATTACGTGGCAGTGATTTGCTGGATGGTACTCCTGTGCTGGATATCAAACCCTATTTACCTTATGCCGATGCTTTGCCTGGTGCACGCGGTGGTTTTGCGACGCAGCCCCCGGAAAACGGGATGACGGTAGTCTTTGGCGAACTGGCGTCGATACAGTGTGCCGCGTGGGAACGGGCGCAATACCCGGGTTTGCGTCAATTGGTTGAGCAGGTTTTGCAAGCGGACCCACGTCCTGCATATCGCATCGGGCGCGAAGATAAACAGTCATTTGGTCTGCGCCTTTATGATATTGATGTGAAGTGGGTTGTGCATGGAAACCGGACTGAAGTAACAACATTGTTACCACATAAAAATGAAAAATAAAGCCGAATAAAGACAATGTTCAAGCTTCAATATTGTTGGCCGATAGTGCTTGGTGTCTGATAAATGAAAAAGCTTTTCCCATGAAGGAACGGGATTATCAAAATCAGGAAGGTGTTGGCACGGAGCAGAATTTTGCCGACTGTTTTTTGGGTTTCCAGTGATCAGAGGTTGAAATATTTGCGGCAGCATGCAGTGAATATCCACTTGTACTATGTCCAGTATCAGGCGATCAGAGGTAACACCATTTTTTCCCAATGCCCCCCAATCGGTGGAGTCAATCGGTCGGTGTGTGCGTGCTAATTTTCCCGGTCTGAAACGGCGACTACCGTTTGGTGCGCAACTGGTGCTGATTTGTGATAAACAAGCCAGCCGGTTGTCTGTGGTGGCGCATTCAGCAACCACGACAATAAAAAACAGCCAACAGCTTGTCACCTTGTCTTACGCTTCCATTGTTTCTCTGGTACTTGAATCTGGTGATGTTTCTACACTGACGTTGCTGGCTAACACTCGCGAAGACGAAGCTGTTTTTGCAGAATTATTTGATATTCATCATATGTTGGTGGTGCCCGTTTGTCGACAGGGTGAGTTGCTGGGCGCTGTGGTGATTGGTCGTACCAGGTCCGATGAGATGTTTTCTGAAGATGAGATTTCAGTGGCAGATCAGGTGACAAAAATGCTGGGTCAGCTTCTGTCTGAAACGCAGGCTGATGATGTTATCGACAGCATCAGTACATTGACAAAAAATAAATCCAGAGCGGTAAGGGAGGTGGACCGCGAGTTGCAGCGACAGGAACGTTTTCGCATATTAAATGAAATGACCGACAGCCCTATTGTGGTGCTGGATGAAAATCTGTTGGTGTGTGAGGCGAATATTCCCGCAGAAAAATTATTTGGCGTAGATGCTGAAGAATTATTGAATAATAGCCTGGAACGATATTTTTCCGGAGATGTGCGTCATTTGCAGGCCTTGCAGGATATAAAAAATTCCGGTGCGACATTTTTTGAGGCGACGGTGCACAAGCCTGGTGGTGGCACCCTGTTTGTCGATGTGCATGCCAACCTGATCATGCCCGACGGTGTGCCGATGATAAAAGTGTTTCTGCGTGACATTACCGAGCGAAAGATGGCGGTAGTTGCTTTGCAGAAAGCCAATCAGCGAGTCATTCATTTGCTGGAATCTACCAATGATGCTTATCTGGCACTGGATGAAGACTATGCCATTACCTATTGCAACCGGCAGGCAGAACAATTATTTCAGGTGTTGCGTGAGGATGTGCTGGGGCAGATTTTGTGGGATGAACTGCCGGAATTCTCAGAAGTGTTTTATGATCCTTTCCGGCTGGCCATCAAGGAAAACTCAAGTGCTGCATTTGAGGTTTATTATTCACCATTAAATCTGTGGGTGGAAACCCAGGTTTATCCGCACCCTGATGGTTTATCCATTTTTTTTCGTGATATCACTGAAAAGAAAGCAGCTGAAACAGAATTGCATGCACACCGTCACCGGCTGGAAGAGTTGGTACGTGTGCGCACGGCCGACTTGCAAATCATGCGTGAACAGGCTGAGCAGGCGAACCGTGCCAAAAGTGCTTTTCTTGCCAACATGAGCCACGAATTGCGCACGCCCCTGAATGCCATTATCGGTTACAGTGAATTATTGCGTGATGATGCCAAAGTGTTGGGTGCCGGTGAGTTGGCTACAGACCTTAATAAAATTTATTCATCTGGCCATCATCTTTTGAAGTTAATCAACAGCGTGCTGGATTTATCAAAAATTGAAGCCGGTAAAATGGACATGAAGCTGGAGGCATTTCATGTAGATTTGCTGGTGGGTGATGTGTCATCTACTGTTGGTATGTTGATGAAAAAGAACAACAATAAATTTCAGGTAAATTGTGAAGGTGATTTGGGAACAATGGTGGCGGACAGTATATGGGTGCGGCAGTTGATTCTTAATCTGTTAAGTAATGCAGCCAAGTTTACCTGCAACGGTGATATTGAACTTAATGTGCGACGTACGGAGGTTTCGGATGATGCCACGTTGCTTTTTACTGTTAATGATACCGGTATTGGCATGACCGAAACACAAACCGCCACTTTATTTCAGGCTTTTCAACAAGCACATAACAGTACGTTGACAGAGAATGAAGGTACCGGCCTGGGGTTAACGATTAGCCGAACGTTGTGTCGTACCATGGGCGGTGACATTGAAGTCAGCAGTGAAGTGGGCAAGGGTTCGGTTTTTGTGATCAGTTTGCCTGCGGTGGTGGTGCCAAATATGAATGGTCCTGATTAAAAGTGGGCCCGGCCTCTTGAGGGGATAGAGAGAGGGGATAAAAGGCCGAACCCAACTATACTTACTGGTCGTTGCTATTGCGTTCGCATAACAACGATTTTTGCCGCCTGACCCAGCCAGCGATGTGATTCATCGAGAGCTGACGTCATCAGGCCGTCATCGGCTGTCACTACTCCGCTGTGAATAGTGAGTCGGTCCACCAGATCATCATCCCGGGTAATATTAAAACCTTCACCCATGGCTGCCGGTCCTGGCATGCTGACTGCGGTTTCGCTGTTGGCTTCAGTACCGGCATCGTATACACGTGCCATGGTCGAAGCGCTGTCACCAACGGCCAGTCCACCAATACTCCAGTTACGTACACCGGTAAAGGCATCATTGGTGTTGGCCAGCATGCTGGCTACGGTGAGTTGCAGACTGGCTGAGTGATCAACGGTGATGGAAACCGTTTCCGAACTGCCAGGTCCGAATGGCCCGTTGTTGGAGCTGGCACTTGTTACCACCGCCGCATCAGCATTCGCCTCGTTGAGGAAGTTTGTTGTGTCTCCCGCCTCGGCGAGCATTTCCAGACCTGTGCTAACCGGTTCGCCCAGTTTCCAGGGCATGTACGCAGACCCATGTACCACGATGCCCAGAGGGGTCAGGGGTTGATTGTTGGTGAGGTTGTACACAGTGATATCGTAAGTGGCGTCATTGTGACTATTATTGTCATCATCATCGTTGCTGTCTCCGCAGGCGCTGAGCGCCAGCAAACCTGCCGAGATAGCGGCAATGGCCAGATACGATGGCAAACGTTTTTGTGGCAAGTGTGTGGATGAAGGTGTGTTATTGGTAAAAAATCGCATGACATCCTCCTTTTACGGTGTGACGACAACAGTGATTTTGGCCACCGGGTTTTGCCAGCGATGGATGGTGCTGTTCAGGTCGCTGGTTCCGCCTGTTTCATCCTGATCACCCAGCACACCCCGGTGTACATGGATCATTGTATTGCTGTCCGCTGTCGCTACACCGGTACCATTCATGCCTGCATCCATTCCAGGAGCACCCGGTATCATGCCGCTGTCGGTATATGCACATTCACCGGCAGTCATTAACATTTCATCGTTGGCTTCAGTACCGGCATCGTAGGCGTTAACGTAATAAGTGTAAGTGCCAGCTTCGCTGGGGATATATTGAGACTCAAGCCCCAGGAAGGCATCGTTGGTGGGCAACACCATGGCGACGATGCTGAGATGAGTTTCCGTAGTGACGAGCATTGCGCTGGTGCTGGTACCGGGAGCCAGCAGACCTGTGGCCGGATTGTCGATGGTATCTGCATCAGCGGCACCGACTTCAGGTGTCAAAAACAACGGATCGAGATGACCACACTCTGCCATGTGTTCGATGGGTAACGAGGCGGGCATACCCACCTGAAATAAATGTGTGTCAGAATCGTGGGCGGTTACCAGTAATGGCGTGAAGTGATTGCCATTGGTGAGGTTGGTGATGGTGACATCCCAGGTTGCGGCCTGGGCGGCGCCAGCAGCAAGAGCTGTGGTGAAACCGGCCGCCAGTGCAAGTGCCAGTGAATGTTTGCGAAAGCCATTGCGGGCCATAGAGCGTGTATTTCTGTTCATGTTGAACCTCCGGGCTGATTGAAAACTTTGTTGTTACGCACTTGCCCATGTGAGCAGGTGCGAGCCCGGTCAGTGTCTGTCGTGTAACTGATTCAAACATCACGAATCCGTCACGAATTGTTCACTTTTTGAAGTCTTTAACGGAGGATTGAAAACCCCGTGCCTTTCTGGCGGTAATTGTTGTTTTTGCACCTTCTTTTCCCGGGAAGGGAGAAGGCCGGGATGAGCGGTAAACTGCATCGGGATTGATTCTTGAACCTTCAACCCCAACTCTCCGGGGCGTGGTAAAGGGGGGCGCCTGGTCGATCGATCCGGCTTTTGGTTGTAACCCGAAACTACCAGCTTCAGGAATGGAAATTGTATAAGTTATTTAATCGCTTTGGGTTTAATACCCCGTCAGCTTGCTGCGGGGTCGTTTATTTTCCGTTCCTGAGTTATTCAATTTCCATTCCTTGCTGGCCGTAGTGTCAGCAGCAACCCCCGCAGCACTCACCACCAGGCTTAATTGCCTCGATGGTGGCGGAGAGCACATAGTCCTCCACGCCACGTCCCGGTGCCCAGTCCTTGATAAAATCTCTGGATTCATCTTTTGGTGCGATACGAATATTTTCAAAACCGGCTTCGCTGATCATCGCTTTCAGGTCATCGACCAGCTCGGCGCCTGCCATGCAACCGGCATGCAGCACAGGGTCATTCTTCATATCTTCCGGCATTTCGGTGCTGGCAACTATGTCGGAAATGGCCAGGCGACCACCGGGTTTAAGGATGCGCAGGGCATCATGAAATACTTGTTGTTTATTGGGTGAGAGGTTGATGACACAGTTGGAGATAATGACGTCAATGGTGTTGTCGGCTACGGGCAGGTGCTCGATTTCACCGAGGCGAAATTCCACTTGCGTGTATTTGCCTTTTTCAGCATTGGTGCGTGCCTTGCTGAGCATGGCGGGCGTCATGTCGATGCCGATGACGTGGCCTCTTTCACCCACTTCTTGTGCAGCAAGAAAGGCGTCGAAACCGCCACCACTGCCGAGATCCACCACCACTTCGCCGGGTTTGAGGCTGGCGATAGCGCGCGGGTTACCACAGCCCAGTCCCATGTCGGCACCCTTGGGCACGCTGCCGCGATCATCTTCCGAATAGCCCAGGCGGGTGGAAATGATGGTATTAATGGCCTCGTCATCAGATACCCCGCAGCAGCTGCTTTCCACCCCGCAGCAATCGTCATTGTTGTTGGCTTCGGCCACTTCTGCGTAACTGTCGCGCACATGCTGGCGAATATCATCGTGGTTTTTTTGAGTCATATATTGCTCCTGAAAGTCACTGCGCGGGACGCGGCAGTCCGGTAACATCTGCGCATTTTATATCAAATGATACAGGGTAGACCATGTGGGTTGACATTCCTTAGGGACGCGCACGTAATAACATCCCGATCTGGCGCTCATATTACCCGTAGCGATTGAGATTTAGGCGCTCATTGCACGCCCTCTTCATTCCACCATGGCTGCGTTGAAATTCCTCACAATAGACCGGCTATTATTCGTCATTTCGCCTTGCCATGAAATGAATATGACGCACACTGAACACCTGAATCCCAAACGCTACGGGTTATATATTGAACACCCGGACACCAGTGAGTGACAATATGGAAACAATAATTGATTTTATTCGCCATGGCGAACCGGAAGGCGGTAATCGTTTTCGGGGAAATTCCATTGATGATGCCTTGAGTGAAAAAGGGTGGGCACAAATGCGTTCGGCCGTGGAAAATGGTTGTCCGTGGACACACATTGTGTCGTCGCCACTTGTTCGCTGTTATGCCTTTGCGCGTGAGTTGAGTCAACAGCATCATGTTCCATTATCGGTCGATGATCGCCTGAAAGAGGTTGGTTTTGGTGAGTGGGAGGGTTTTACCCGCGCGCAGATACAAGCCCGTGATTTATCTGGCTATCAAGCTTTTTATGCTGATCCGGTACGCGATCGTCCATCGGGGGCAGAGCCGCTGGATGTATTTTTTACACGCGTATCCGGCGCATTAAAAACCATTGTGGCTGATTTTTCTGGTCAGCACGTTGTGGTGGTGGCGCATGCCGGAGTGATTCGGGCTGTTATGGCACATGTGCTGGATATTCCTGCAAGAGCGGCTTATCGCATTCAGGTTATTAATGCAGGTCTGAGCAGAATTCGCCACGAATCAGGCAGTTTTCAACTTGTTTTTCTTAATCGAAAATGCGTTTAGTGTGAATTAAGGGTAAATCGTTCTGTTAGCACGGTGTTACTGAAAATACCGTCATTCCGGCATGTTGTTAGCCGGAATCCAGAGGCTTGCCCTACTGAACAAGCGTTCCAGTGCAGGAGAAAATGATGTTTGGTGGTGCTGACAAGTGGCGTGTTATGAACGCAGAGGTCACAGAGACGCAGAGTGCGCAGAGAAAAACACTAAAAATGTTGGTTCTCTGCGTTAAATACCCGGTGATTTTCTTAAAAGTAGCGTGTTTTTAGCGCTTAATTCATATTTTAGTATTTCGGAGGCTTATTCCTCTGGACACCCTGGAGGGTTTCATTGAGACCAATTGTGCACCGTTTCGTTGCTTAGGGAGGTGCACGTCCCTTAATCATAACCACGGTTTTGCCAGTGAATGATGATCAGAAAATTTTTCTGGATGCAAAAATGGATGATCATAACAATATATGTAAAAATATATTTTTGTGTCTACAGTATTCCGGGAACGTGTCCATTCCCTAACTGACCGATGGCAACATCTGAGTCCGGATTTCTTTGGGTGACATGACTAATCGTATTTATACATTGACCAGGTAATTGCAAGGAAGTGGAATGCTAAAGGAGACTGGAAGAGAGGTAGCTGTTATTGGTATGGGGATAGTGTGTTCTATTGGAAATAATGTTCCTGATTTCCAGCAATCCCTTAAAGATGGCGTTTCGGGAATCACCTGGTTAGCCAACAGGACAGGGCCAAAACTGTCCGTGGATATTGGTGCTGAAATAAAAGAATTTTCATTCCTTGATCGTCTTGATCATTATTCTGATCTTCCCGCAGAACTTTTACAAAAGGCCAGACGTTGTGCACAACGATCACCTTTTTCAATTCAGACGTCAGTATTGTCAGCACTGGAAGCATGGCAAGACTCCGGAATGTTTGCCAGGGAAAATAATCCTGAACGCCTGGGAGTGATTGTCACTGGAGAAAGTACAACCCAAAACTATCGGTATGGATTGCATGCAGACTTTGAAGCTGATCCGGAATATCTGTCGCCGAGGTATGCACTTCAGTTCCTGGACAGCAACCAGGTTGGCGTACTCAGTGAAATATTGACGATTAAAGGGGAAGGGTTTGTCGTGGGTGGTGCCTCTGCGAGTGGCAACGTGGGTATTATAAAGGCAGTACAATTGATTCAGTCCGGCATTGTTGATACTTGTCTTGTTACAGGTGTCGTCGCAGATTTATCACCGATTGAATTGCAAGGGTTTGTTAATATTGGTGCAATGGTCAGGGAAAATAAATTTCAAACACCGGATAAGGCATCACGTCCTTTTGATGCTCAGCATGCCGGTTTTGTATATGGTCAGGCGAGTGCTTGCGTGGTTTTACAATCCTGTGATGTTGCTACAAAGGGGAAGGCGCTGGTGCGAGCAAAGATACTGGGTGCTGCGATGAATCTCGATGGTGTCAGCACTACTGAACCAAATGTTGCGGGGGAAGCTGGTGCGATGAAAGCGGCACTGCACAGAGCGGGTATTTCTGCATCTGACATTCATTATTTGAATGCGCACGGCAGCTCATCACCTCTGGGAGATAATACCGAGGTGGAAGCGATTAAGCAGGTCTTTGCGGATCATGTATCAAAGCTCTGGGTTAATTCAACCAAAGGGCTGACTGGACACTGCTTGTATTCAGCCGGAGTCGTAGAACTTATTGCATCTGTTCTGCAAATGGAAGGTGAATTTATCCATCCTAATAAAAACCTGGAAGACCCCATTGATGATGATCTCCGTTTTAGCGGAGCAATGTTTGAAAGAGACAGGATAGAGTTTGCGATGAGTAATTCGTTCGGGTTTGGTGGAATTAATTCCAGCATCGTTTTTCAAAATTCTTGTTAATTGCAGGAAACATACATCATGGTAAAAATATCGTAATCAGGGTAAATATTGTTATTTATATGAGAGGACCCAATGGATTATCAAACGATACAGGTGAGAACGGAGGATCCTGTTTGTTATCTGAAGTTATATCGACCCAAAGCAGGCAATACTATAAATGGTCAACTGATTCGGGAATGTCATCATGCACTGAAGCTATACGGTGAAGTTTGCAGTATTGTCGTACTGGAAGGTTTACCTGAGGTTTTTTGTTTCGGGGCGGACTTTCAGGATATTGAAAAAAACATGGCGGCAGGCGTAGACGGTGGTAAGGAAGAACAAGATCCGGAACCGTTGTATGACCTTTGGACTGAATTGGCTACGGGGCCTTACATTACCATCGCGCATGTGCGGGGAAAAACCAACGCGGGTGGCGTCGGTTTTGTCTCTGCCTGTGACATGGTACTTGCCGATGAAACCGCTTCATTCAGTCTGTCGGAGTTGTTATTCGGTTTGTTTCCTGCCTGTGTATTACCGTTTTTGATTCGTCGTATTGGATATAGTAAAGCACACTATATGACATTGCTTAACAAGCCAATATCAGTACAACAGGCACTTTCCTGGGGGCTGGTTGATGCCTGTGATCCGGATAGTGCTTCCCTGTTACGGAAACATTTACTCAGACTCCGGCGTATTTCAAAACCCGCTATCACTAAATATAAATCCTATATGCTTTCTCTGAATGACTCGGTTGTGCAGTCGAAGTACCAGGCTGTCCAGGCAAATAATGAGATGTTCTCGGATATTGATAACAGAAAAAAGATTAGTCGTTATGTGCAAACGGGGAAATTTCCCTGGGAAATATAGCGCGTTAATCATGAAATATAATAACTGATGTTATGCAGGCTTCAGTCAGAATGCGGGTTGTGGCGTCACGTAAAAACCGTAAGGGACGTGTACGCTCCTGACGGCCCTGCCACTTGCTGTGGGGGAGTTTATTTCTTTATAATAAATATTAGAAAATACTAATTTGTGGGCAGGTTCGACTATTGAGGAGAAAGACAATGTACGGATTTCATACGACAGTTGTGGGCAGTTTTGACGAAGTGATTGACAAAACCACCGAGGCATTGAAAACAGAAGGCTTTGGGGTGTTGACCACCATCGATGTGAAGGCAACACTGAAGGCAAAAATTGATGTGGATCGTCGGCCTTACACCATCCTGGGTGCTTGCAATCCGGTATTGGCCAATCAGGCTATTAACGCCGAACCGGACATCGGCCTGTTGTTGCCCTGCAATGTGCTGGTGCGTGAAGAGGAAGATGATTCTATTACCGTCGCTTTTATGGACCCGTCCGCTGTGCTGGGGCTGGTGGAAAGAGAAGATGTAAAACCGCTGGCTGCCGAGGTGCGCAGCAAGCTGGAACGAGTGCGGGATTTATTGGTAGCGGGCTGATTGATCATCGTCGGGGGTAGCGCATGTCGTTACCTCACGTCAGCATTGCTGCAAAGGCGGGTATCCGGATCAGTGGTCTGATTGCAGATGATTGTCTTCCGATGAACCAGCCGGTTTGTTTGTACCTGTCCGGCATCCAAATGTGAATTAAAGGCTAAATCGTTCTGTTAGTTGTTGAAAATACCGTTATTCC
>JAADIL010000149.1 GCA_013151355.1 Gammaproteobacteria bacterium | reverse complement strand
CACCCGTACTGGCTTTCCTGTACAGCTCGACGTCGTTTCCGTCTCCTCCTGTGCCACCGTCCTTACCTCCTGTGCCACCGGCTGTGCTGATGGTGTAGACCCCGGGTATTGGGTCAGGACCTGAGCCCGGACCAGGACTTGATGATGATGAACTGCCGCCACAGCCCGTTATGACAAGTGGCGAGACCAGCACGCCCACAACAAATACTCCTCTTTTTAAATTCATGTAGTACTCCCTGTTATCAGAAATTATTTTGTCCCTGGTCACTGTCCTCCCGTTAACATCAATATGCCTGGCAGACCCTGATGAATCGGGTGTTTAAACCCCTATCTCAAGGTCAATCATTGATGCAACCCGAAATTGACCAAAACTCAGCGTCTCGTTAGCGGAGCAGCAACGGTCCGAGCTAATCCTAACATAATTTTTTGCGCCTCTGTACTTAACTCAGACCTCTGCTAAGCTGGTGATGCAAATGACATTTTACTGGAGGCTTTTCATGCAGATGACAGAAACAGGCTTTTTCGAATGGCAGTCACGTTTCCAGACAGAAGATGATTGTTTGCGTTATCTCCAAAACCTGAAGTGGCCGAATGGTTTTATTTGTCCCCAATGTGGTCATTCCCATGCCCACTTTATTCAGACGCGACACCTTTACCAATGCAGCAGCTGCCAACACCAAACGTCTGTCAGGGCGGGCACGCTTTTTCACCGTAGTCATCTTTCTTTACAAAAATGGTTTTGGGCGATTTATTTCACAGGTTCCGATAAAAACAGCATTTCGGCGGTGCGTTTGAGCAAGCTGATTGAAGTGAATTGGCGAACCGCCCGATTAATGCTCAAAAAACTCCGCCAGGCGATGGGGCACAAAGACAGCCTGCATATGCTCAAAGGCGTTATTGAAGTGGATGATACTCTGGTAAGCGGAAAGCGCTCAGGTCACCATGGACGCAGGGCCGCGGACAAAGCCTCAATCCTGATTACTTGTGAAGGCAAAGAGAATCAGGCGGATTATATTGCGATGAAAGCAGTTACCAACATCCGTCATGGAACCGTCAGCAGCGTTGTAAAAAAACAGGTTTTTGATCACCAAAAGGCCCAGGGTGATGTGCTGCCGACACTGGATGTGATTAACAAAACCCATGATCACGAGGTGCGCGTCCCCCCCTCCGGTAAAGTTAACGAGTGG
Source organism: Gammaproteobacteria bacterium (assembly GCA_013151355.1). Classification (GTDB taxonomy): domain Bacteria; phylum Pseudomonadota; class Gammaproteobacteria; order SZUA-152; family SZUA-152; genus SZUA-152. The sequence goes on along the minus strand of JAADIL010000149.1, from coordinate 9,594 downwards.
CCGCTCTGGGCACATATTGCGACAGGCAACCTGAAAGCATTTTTACTGGGTACTTTTCACGGGGTATCGGGGAAATACTTGCAGGAATACCTCGATGAATTTTGTTATCGATACAATCGACGATTTTTTGAACAGGAAATCCCTGATCGATTGTTAAATCTGGCCGTTATCCGTACCCCATAAAATCGTACTCAAAATAATCACGGTGATGACGGATTTGCCGTTGTCTGTCCCGTGACTCATTGCACGACCACCAGGGAGGAGGCTCGATTAGACATACCCAAAACGATCAGCATTCAGGTGAAATAACAAAATGTGTTTTTGTTTCCCGCAAAGGTCTCGGTGTATTATTCGCTCCCTTTTTTTGATTACAGACAGTTTGGAGTCAGCATGAATCTCAGCAGCTTGACGGCTATTTCCCCTATCGATGGACGTTATGGTTCAAAATGCGCCGATCTTCGGCCTATCTTCAGCGAATTCGGCCTGATCCGGCACCGCGTACTGGTGGAGGTGCGCTGGTTGCAGATGCTCGCTGCTCATCCTGGCATCCCGGAAGTGCCGTCCTTCAGCGAACACGCCACCCACTTGCTCAACGACATCATCGATAAATTCCACGAAGAAGACGCACAACGGGTCAAGAATATAGAACGCACCACCAATCATGATGTAAAGGCAGTGGAGTATTTCCTCAAAGAGAAGATCACCGGTAACGACGAACTGGAAGCGGTGAATGAGTTTATTCACTTTGCCTGCACCTCGGAAGACATCAACAATTTGTCCTACGCGCTGATGCTGCGCGAGGCCCGTACCCAGGCTCTGCTGCCACAAATGGATGAAATCATTGATGCCATTCGCGCGCTGGCCCATGAGCACGCAACACAGCCCATGCTGTCACGCACCCACGGCCAGACCGCTTCCCCCACGACGGTGGGCAAGGAAATGGCCAACGTCGTGGCGCGCCTGGAACGCCAGCGCGCACAGTTGGTCAGCGTACCCATGCTGGGCAAGATCAACGGCGCAGTGGGCAATTATAACGCCCACCTGTCCGCCTATCCCGAGCTGGACTGGGCCGACATTGCAGAAAAATTTGTCACCAGTCTGGGACTGGATTTCAACCCCTGGACCATCCAGATTGAACCCCACGACTATATCGCCGAGCTGTTTGATACCATGGCCCGCTTCAATACCATCCTGCTGGACTTCGATCGCGACGTGTGGGGCTATATCTCGCTGGGTTATTTCAAACAAAAAACCGTGGCCGGTGAAGTGGGCTCGTCCACCATGCCGCACAAGGTCAACCCCATTGATTTTGAAAATTCCGAAGGCAATCTGGGGCTGGCCAACGCCATCTTTCATCATCTGGCCGCCAAACTGCCCGTGTCACGCTGGCAGCGCGACCTCACCGACTCCACCGTGCTGCGCAATCTTGGTGTGGGTATCGGCCATTCGGTCATCGCATACCAGTCCACACTGAAGGGTATCAGCAAGCTGGAAGTAAACCCTGCGCGACTCGACGAAGATCTGGACAATTGCTGGGAAGTGCTGGCCGAGCCCGTGCAAACAGTGATGCGCCGCTACGGCATCGAAAAACCCTACGAAAAACTCAAGGAGCTGACCCGGGGCACGGGTATTGATCAGGCACGATTGCAGAAATTTGTCAGTGAACTGCACATACCTGAAGATGCCAAAGCCACGCTGCTCAAACTTACCCCGAGCAGCTACCTCGGCAATGCCGCCCGGCAGGCAGCTGATATTTAACCTGGCGCCTGACAAAATCCAGACACAGGGATAACGGAAAGTCGTCACTCTTTAGCCACAAGCCAATGCGCACCTGTACAAAAATAACACATTTTTTTACAGACACTGCGCCAGGCCCCATTCTATACCAGTCCACAAACCTGGCACGCAGATTGCTCATAAATACATGTGTGATACAGCCCTCCTCCCCTCCCTGGGCTTTATCACATGATTACTCTCCCTTTTAAGGGCGCGAAAGCGCCCTTTTTTTTATCCTTCTTTTTTTTGCCCTTTTTATTTTTTACCTCTTCGTTCCGTGACACAGCTCACAGAAATATCTCCCGATATTTACATAATTAATATCGAAGGGCACGATGGTAATTCCTCCCTCCTATGCAGTATGCCATCGTATTCTCCTCTTTTTGGGCCGCGTACTCCTTATGGCGCGGCCCATTTTTTTGCTTCATTTTTGTATTTACACTTCCTGCGAAACAAACAAAACAACATGTTCCACCCGCACCACAGCTTCGCGCCCGCCGGTGCTCTATCCATGTGATAATTGAGGATTCTTCAGGAACGTGCACGTTCCTTATCACATGGGTAGAGCACTGGCATGAATGAACCGTTAACGTTATTGGGAAACCGTTGCCCCGAGACTTTTCTTGTCGAATACTGGCAAAAACAGCCTCTGTTGATTCGTGACGCATTACCTGGTTTTACCTCTCCTGTTTCACCCGAAGAACTGGCCGGTCTCTGCTGCGAACCCGAAGTAGAGTCCCGACTGGTGCTGGAACAGGCAGGCCCCACACCGTGGACAGTGGAATACGGCCCCGTTGCCGAAAGCCGTTTTGCTGAACTGCCGGAAACTCACTGGACGTTACTGGTGCAGGAATGCAATCGTTATGTGCCCGAGCTGGCTGAATTGCGCGAACAGTTTAACTTCATCCCTCACTGGCGCGTCGATGATGTCATGGCCAGCTACGCTCCGGCACAAGGCTCTGTGGGCCCGCATACCGACCAGTACGATGTCTTTCTGGTTCAGGCCCACGGTACACGCCGCTGGCAGATCAGCACTGATCCCGTACCCGGTGATAATTTTCTGCCAGATATTGATTTGTGCATTATGCGCGAATTCACTGCCACAAAAGAGTGGATACTGCATCCCGGCGACATGCTCTACCTGCCACCGGGAGTCGCTCACCACGGTGTCGCACTGGAAGATTGCATCACCCTCTCCGTTGGTTTTCGTGCCCCTGGCCACGCTGAACTGCTCAACAGTTTCGCAGACCATATGGCCTCACGACCTGGTGCTGCGCAGCGATTTGCCGACCCGGCACTCCGGCTGCAACAACATCCTGGTGAAATATCCAGCGATGCCCTCGTCCAGGTGCGGGACATCCTGCAAAAAACAGTGAACGACGATGCCACCATTGATCAGTGGTTTGGCAAATTCATCACCGAGGCAAAAAACGAACACGAACCGGAAGACATCGAAACACTCAATGAACAGCAATTTCTGCAAACCTTTGCAGAAACTGGCCGTCTGTACCGCGATGAGCAAATACGATTCGCCTTCATCGCAAACAACAATGCATTGTTCATCAATGGCCAACACTACCCCTTGTCCACAGAACTGGCCTTCGTTGCCCCCCTGCTTTGCGATCAGCGCCAGTGGTCATATACGCAACTGCAAGGCGAATTAACACAACCCGGTTTTGCAAAATTACTCACAACCCTGTACAACCAGGCCTATGTCTACTTCACCTGAGCCCGCTACCAATAAACCCTTTAAAATCCGGCGCGTCACCTGGCAGAATGCCGAGACCGAACTACGCATCCTGCGCGAATTTGTCTTCATCAGGGAACAAAACGTCCCCCCTGAGCTGGAATGGGATGGCAAGGATGAAAATGCCGTGCATGTGTTGGCCTGCGACGAAAAGGGGCGCGGTATCGGCACTGCCCGCATGACCCCCGACGGACACATCGGGCGCATGGCGGTGTTACGCGCCTGGCGGCGACGCGGCGTAGGCAGCGAAATGCTCACTGCACTGGTTACCATCGCGCGTGCACGACAACTGTCACGCGTGAAACTCGACGCACAAACACAGGCCATCGACTTTTACCTGCGCCACGACTTTACACCACAAGGTGAAACGTTCATGGATGCCAACATTCCCCATCAGCACATGACACGCAGCCTGCCGTCGCTGGATGTACACATCAATATTAACGATTTACCCAAACAGATATTGGGTGAAACTCGTGGCTATATCGACCTCAAAGGACTGGAAGACAATAAACAGGCTGCCATACACATGGTTGCACAAGGGCAGCGATCATTAAATCTGTTCACTCCCAATCTCGACCCCCGCATCTTTGACAACGAAGACTTTATCGACGCGGTAAAAGAACTGGCCATCGGCAACCCGCGATCCAGAGTCAACATTCTGATACTGGACCCCTCCGAAGTCGTCGCGCACGGCCATCGCATCGTGGAACTGGCACGACGCATCAGCAGCCATATTTTTATTCACCGCGCCGATGAAGAAGACCAGGGCCATGTGGATACTTTTATGATTGTCGATGACGTGGGCATTATCCGCCGCGCGCACAATGACCGCTTTGAAGGTCTGGCAGAATTCAACAACCCGGCCGAAGCACGGTTGTTACTCAAAACCTTCAACGACGCCTGGGAACGCAGTCAACCAGAACCTGAATTACGACGCCTGCACCTGTAATTTATACACTCAGGTTTCGAGGTTCAAATATTGATAAACAATTAACGTGTGTAGCATACAGGATGCGCTGTGCGCACCAATAAACCACCCCGCAGAGATTCAATATTACAGACATTCTGTCGCCATGCATTGTTGGACCTCGGAACTTGAGTTATTAACATGAAAAAAGCGTTTTTTTACGGATTATTACTTGCCGTCAATTCATCAAATACCGTGTTTGCATCAGGCAACCACCCCGAGGCCGGAATCTGCTCCACAAACAAACCCCATTTTGCAATTTGTACCCACAGTCTGCACAACCTGGAAGGCTGGTTCAGCAGAAGCTGTTACGCAGACCGGGCATTGGCGCAACGTGATGCAGAAGAGCATGCCAGGGAAAATCATCAGGGAAAGATGCGCTGGACAGGGGTCAACCAGTTTCGTTAGGCAATAGAAATAGAACGATTTTCTGATTGGCAGCTCCCTGTCAGAAAGGCGGATATGACTAACTGATGTTACGCACTCGAATAATGAAAACCCAACGCAAAGACGCAGAGATCCACAGTATTTGAGATTTTTTTACCGCTTTTGCTCGTTATCTTCATAACCCTTTGCGTTCTCTGCATCTTCGCGCCTTTGCGTTAGATTTTATTCAGCTTAATTCACAATAAACAACCCCGCAGCAAGCTGCGGGGAATTGAACCCATAGAGATTGAATCAATGACTGACGATTTTTACGTGACGCCACAACCTGCATTCTGACTGAAGCCTGCGTAACGTCAGTGACTAAACAGAAACTTCCTGATTCGGCGGTCGCCCAATACGCCCACCGAGGATAATTTGTATGGCAACAGAGGCGGCAACGGTGCGATTGTCTGCACCAATTTTGGGGTACATTTGCTCCAGATGTTTATTCACCGTTCTCGGACTCATTTCAAGCACTTCGGCAATTTCCCGGTTGGTTTTGCCATGAGCCAGCCAGAGCAAAACTTCTGCTTCACGGTAGGTGATGGTCAGACTTTCTTCCAGTATGGCAGGGTCAATTCCAACATCGGGAGACTGAATTTTTAGCAGGTATTCATCTTCTTCTGTCTGTTTGAAATAATAGACGGTGAGCACGGTATCCTGTTCACGTAATGGCAGGGCCAGATCATGCCCGGATTGACCACTGGATAACCAGCGACTGAACCGGTCATGCAATGCGATGGAGCCCGCACCTCCCTGCGTTTTATTCAACAAGACCTGGGCCTCCGGTGTTGCCCATAAAATATGTCCACGCTTGTCAATACAAAATACATGCTGGCGCAGCGAGTCCAGTGCTCCCTGTGCTTCCATCAGCATGCGCGCACTGTTGGTGTGTTGACGGATGCGCACCAGTAATTCTTCAGGATGAATTGGTTTGACGATGTAGTCATTGCCTCCGGCATCAAAAGCTTTGACGATGTGTTCCACTTCGCTGAGGCCGGTCATAAATATTATCGGAATCAACGGTAGTCGTTTTCGAATTTCACTGGTGCATTCAAACCCATCCATGACCGGCATGATGGCGTCCATTAAAATAATGTCAGGTGTAATCTGTTCAAGTACGTTCATGGCCTGTTGACCATTTAGTGCGATTAACACTGCAATTCCGGCTTCGTCCAGGGCGAGATTGACCATGCTTAATGAATCAGGTGAGTCGTCTACAACCAGCACCGTTGTTTTATCTTTGAATCCTTGCATCAGTTCTTCTTACCTTTTGATTCAGTCAGTTCGTCAATAACATGAATAATACTGTCGAGGTCACATTGTTCAGATAATGTTCTTATCTTGCTGACCCAGGCGGATTGCGTATGTTGTGATTCAAATAATTCAATGCACTCTGTTACCCCTTTCAGGTATCCCATACTGGCAAAACGCCGTAATGAGTCAAGTGTTTCCGGGGCTGGGTCGAATGCGATATTTTCGTCGCGACTTTCTGTGCCTGTTTCCAAAACCGGTTCCGTATTGCGCCATTGTAAACCCAGACACCGTTGCAATTGTTCCAGCAATTTTCCGATGCGTATGGGTTTGTTGATATAGGCATCAAAATTCACTTCTTTTTGCAGTGCGGTGGCATTTTCATAGGGGTCCGCCGAGAGCAGGATAATGGGTTTGCTAAACCCACGCTGACGCAGTTCCGCCAACAATTGCCAGCCGTTCATTTCAGGCATGTTGATATCCAGCAAAAACAGATCTATGGATTGTAACTGCCCATCAATTATTTCCAGTGTTTGTTCGGCTGATTCTGCCTGATGAATAACAAAACCCAGTGGTTGTAACAAGTCATGAATTAAATGGCGATGGCTGCTTTCATCATCCACAACCATAATATGGCGCGGTGGCCCTTCGTAGCCACATATGTCTGCATGGCTCTGACTGACGGCAAGCTGTTCAGCCACACTCGGCAGAAAAAGACTGAGACAAAATTCTGTGCCCTGCCCCGGCCAACTTTTTAATTCCAGACTACCACCCATCATTTCCACCAACAGGCGACTAATAGACAGACCCAGCCCGGTTCCGGTAATCCGTTGGGTCTGTTTATTACGTACCCGCTCAAAAGGTTCAAAGATTCTTGACTGGTCATCTTCGGCAATACCAATGCCGGTGTCTATAACCGTTAAACGGGCAACCTGATTACGGTAGGAAATATGCAGATCAACCTTTCCTTCAGGCGTAAACTTGATAGCATTGGATAACAGGTTTAATAAAACTTGACGCAATCGCTTTTCATCAACAGAAACAAACCGGGGTAGTTCTGCCTGGCAACTGATAACAAAGTCAATGCCTTTTTCTCTGGCAAGTGGCTTGAACATATCTTCAAGTTGCTGGACCAGCAAACGCAGGTCTACCGTATCCCGATGCAAATCCAGTTTACGGGCTTCGATTTTTGAAATTTCCAGCAGTCCTTCAATCACATCAGACAGATGTTCGCTGCTGCGTTTTATCACTGATGAAATTTTTTGACTTTTTTTATCCAGCCGGGTGTCGGCTTCCATCAGTTGTGCATAACCAAAAATGGTGTTCAGCGGTGTTCTCAGCTCATGGCTGACGCCGGATAAATAACGTGATTTTGCTTTGTTGGCTGTATTCGCTGCATCACGCGCCTTTGCCAGTTCGATGGCTGTTTGTTCATGTGCTTTGGCTTCGCGTATCAGCAGTTCTGCCTGAAGCTGTGTTTCGCTGAGGGCAAAACGCGCACTTTTTTGGGCCAGCACATATAGCCAGACCAGGACGCCGGTCACCAGCATCAACAGAAAAAACACCTGCCATAATGCGCCGCTGATCACCAACAGGTCAGTTTGTGTTTTATCTTGCTGGGCATAAAACACCACGGCGAGCAGACCTGCGATAATGCTTGCAGTAATGATAAACATACCTAAAAAATGTCCGGTAACGGAATGTAACCGCTGATGAGCAAACGCCGGTAATATCCGGCTGAAAAATGCGGATGTCTGTGCAGACAGATGAGCATTCGGTCGGCATTGATTACCACAACGGGAATCCAGTGCACAGCACAGAGAACAGATCGCGCCCTCATAACTCGGGCATTGGCTCATATCTTCATGATCAAAGCTGTTTTCACAGACTCGGCAGCACTGTTGCCCGGAATCCTGTTTCAGGGTGGGCTCGGAGTCTGTCTCCTTTTCACGGCATAGATAATATCGCCCCCCGGTCATCCAGGCAATCAGGGGCACGGTGACAAAAGGAATCAACAGCGACATGAAGGCAGCCAGAGCCTTGGCCACTTCACCCAAAAACCCCAGATTGGCGATAATGCCTACGCTGGCGGCAATCACCATCGAGACCACACCCACCGGGTTGATGTCGTGCAAATGACCGCGCCTGAATTCGATATGCGCGGGACTCAGCCCCAGCGGTTTGTTAATCACCAGATCCGCCACCACACAACCAACCCAGGCCACCACCAGACAGGCATAGGTAATCAGAATACTTTCAAAAGCCTGATAGAGCCCCAGCTCCATCAGCATCAGGGCGATGGTGACATTAAACACCAGCCACACTACTCGTCCGGGATGGCTGTGCGTCAGCCGCGAGAAAAAATTACCCCAGGCAATGGAGCCTGCGTAGGCGTTGGTCACATTGATTTTCAGCTGCGATATAACGACAAATATACCCGCCAGCCACAGCGCCATGTCAGGGTTAACCGTGATGTAATTAAATGCCACGGCGTACATGTGTGCTGGATCATCGGCCAGCTCGGGAGACAGGCCATGATTCAGCGCAAGTACCGCAAGGAATGAGCCCACGAATAACTTGATGACGCCAAACACCACCCAGCCCGGACCGGCACACACCACAGCCAGCCACCATTGGGTTTTGTTCTGCTGATTTCGCACCGGCAAAAATCGCAGGAAATCGGCCTGCTCACCATTTTGCGCAATCAGGGGGAAAATCACCGCTGCTGCTGCACCAAAAAGCAACAGCTCAAACCCCTGCCCTCCTTCAGCAGCAGAGCCGCCATAAGTCAGCCATTGCGAAAAAGCGGTAGACTCGTGCATGCCGATAAACACCAGCGGCAGAATTTGTAAAATTAACCACAAGGGTTGTGTCCAGGCCTGGAAACGGGAGATACGGGTGATACCGTGGGTCACCAGCGGAATGACCACGATAGTGCTGATCACATAGGCCAATGACATGGGAATGCCCGTGGTCATGTTAATGGCCATGGACATAATGGCCGCTTCAATGGCAAAAAATATGAAGGTAAATGAAGCGTAAACCAGTGATGAAATAGTGGAACCGATATAACCAAAACCGGCCCCCCGGGTGAGCAGGTCGATATCGATGCCATCTCGTGCCGAATAATAAGCCAGTGGCAGCCCGGACAAAAAGATAATGCCACCCACCACCAATATCGCCCACATGGCATTGGTGAAGCCATAATTCAGGGTAATGGTGCCGCCGATGGCCTCCAGCGCCAGAAAGGAAATGATACCCAGCGCCGTATTGGCAACCCAGGCAACGGACCATCGCCGCGCCCGTTTGGCCGTGTAGCGCAGGGCGTAGTCTTCCAGTGTTTCGTTGGCGACCCACTGGTTATACTCGCGGCGGATTCGCAGCGCGTCTTTGTTAATACTCATTGGGGCTTCTTTTCATT
>JAADIL010000182.1 GCA_013151355.1 Gammaproteobacteria bacterium | reverse complement strand
CGGAAACCATTTTTACATGATCTTCCTGCACCAGGTCACCCAGCGAGATGCCCGTAAGAAAACCCTGAATCTGGTCACTCAGCGAACACCAAAGCTTGTGTGTCAGGCAAGCTTCACCATTTTGACAATCGCCCTTGCCACCACAGCGGGTCACAGAGACTTTTTCATCCACGGCCGCGATCACCTGTGCCACACTGATCTCGTCAGCATTCCGGCTCAAACGATAGCCTCCACCCGGCCCACGCGCACTGGACACCAGGTCCTGTTTGCGCAGGCGCGAAAATAACTGCTCAAGGTAGGACAGCGAAATACCCTGTCGCTGGGAAATATCCGCCAATGTGATGGGGCGGTCTTTTGCATTTAATGCCAAATCCAGCATGGCCGTAACTGCATAACGACCTTTGGTTGTCAGTCTCATAATTTCACCTCTGTGGTCTCAAACCTTGCGATGATTAAATATACACACAAAATATACGTATAAATTCAATGCCACCAGCTTTTGTTTACGGATCGAAAACATACTAAAAAAGTGGGGATTCGGCGAAAGCCTACAGAAACCGCGTTTACGGGTCAAACCGCACTTACCCACCACTTGCGCCGATACCGCAATAAAATCCCGGGAAACGGATTCGCGCAAATTCCCGATCAATTTAATCAGCTATTATCTATATCCGACAAGTTTAGTCAAGAAATTGATTCGGGGATAGTGTCAGGAGTAAATCGGGTAAAAAAAACCGTGCGGTTTATTCGCCCGGCTTTTTGTCCGCTGATTTATCCGTCGCTTCATCCAGATGGACAGGCTCATCATCACTGTTGATGCCGCAATCGTCCAGATCCGGCAGTTGCACATCATTAAAACTCGCATCCAGCTGTTTGATAGACTCACTCATGGCGGTCATTTTTCTGTCCATCACATGCACATGGTCGAGCAGACTGTTGATCGCATGGGCCACCGGGTCCGGTGCATCGCTGGTCGCACCGTAAGCATCAAAACCCAGTTTTTTGGCGGTAGCATGACGCCGTTTGTCTTCACTGGAGGTCGCCTGCTTCACCCTGGCCTTGACTACCTGTCCCGGCACACCCACCACCGTAGCACCGGGAGGCACCTCCTTGATGACCACCGCATTGGAGCCTACCCGCGCACCCTCCCGCAGTACAATCGGTCCCAGTACCTTGGCACCGGCACCTACTACCACATTATTTTCCAGCGTAGGATGGCGTTTGCCCTTTTTCCAACTGGTACCACCGAGAGTGACCCCGTGATACAAGGTGCAATCATCACCGATTTCTGCGGTTTCACCAATGACCACGCCCATGCCATGGTCGATAAAAAAGCGTCGGCCAATTTTGGCGCCAGGGTGAATTTCAATCCCCGTCAGCCAGCGGCCCAGGGCCGACGACATGCGCGCCAGCCAACGTAAATTCATATTCCACAAACGATGGGCAAAACGATGCAACATCAACGCATGCACACCAGGATAAGTAGTGATGACTTCAAATGTGGTGTGCGCCGCAGGATCGCGGTCAAATACGCAACGGATGTCTTCCCGAATATGGCTGAACATCAAACTGTGTAATTGTTGCGCAACACGTTGTATGTTGCTTCGCTGTTAATTCTCATTTTTTTTGTTTTATCCTGTTTCAACATATTCAGCGCAAAAATACAGCCTGACCGGGCAAGACCTTCTGCGCCGTGTCCCTGTTCTGACCCGGCATTATCTTTCTTCGACCACGATTATTCTCCTGAACCCCAAAATAATCAATCCATGATTTTTGGTAGGGCTTTACTTGCTTTTCAGCAAGGGTTTCCCTAATTTCATTGAATAACGCAAATTCATTTGCTTCGGCGGCAAGTCAGTCATTTCCACTATTTTCAGTATTGGTTACATTTAAATGTGAATAGTAAGTGCTAAAAATGCTCTACTTTAAAAAACCACCAGGTATTTAACGCAAGGGCACAGAGGACGCAAAGTTTTTAGTGTTTTTCTCTGCGTCCTTTGCGACCTCTGCGTTTATAACTCGCTATTTGTCAGTACCACAACAACATAACCTCCCAATACACTGGAACGATTGTCCGGGAGCTTAGCCTCTGGATTCCGGCTAAAAACATGCCGGAATAACGGTATTTTCAGTAACGTTTAAAGTGTTAACAGAACGATTTAGCCCTTAATTCACATTTAGATCAACATGTTACAAAACAGAAAACCCCCTGTTTCACAATTTTCATGCCAGTTCAGGAATGGAAATTGAATAACTTATACAATTGGCATTCCAATGTCATTAAGTTAACAAAAAGCGGTGTACCGCAGGTTGGTGGTGAGCTTGCGAACCCCAACGGAATCGACGATGTTGGAGTTCGCAAGCTCACCACCAACCTGGAACAAGTCGGAAATTTGGCTTAACTTAATGACATTGATTGGCATTCCCTAAAATGTTTGAAGTCAGGGAACCACCGGATTTACCGGCTTGTTAACGTCAATGGAATGTAAACCCGATTACCTCGGCCAACCCGGTGAATTGGGGTTTTGTCGTTCGCCAGATCATGAGATTGACGAAGCGTTTTTTTCCATTAATGCGACAATCTGTTTTTCCATAACAGAAAATACACCCTTACTTGCCCGGGCAAAAAAACAACTCACACACATTATTCGGGATCAGATTGATGTTTGGCCTTTTGCGCGGCAGTCAAAATGCCCCGCAGAATATTCATTTCCACTTCGTCAGGGCGCGCACGATTAAATAAACGCCGCAGACGTTGCATCATGATACGCGGATTTTTCGGGTCGAGAAACCCGATGGTTTCCAGCGTCTGTTGCAGATGTACATAAAATCGTTCCATATCGTCAGCACTGGCCAATGCTTCGGCATTCTCGCCAGCCACCTCGACCTGTTCACTCGACGTGGCCACGCGCAGCTCATAACTGAGCACCTGCACCGCCGCCGCCAGATTCAGTGAACTGTATTCAGGATTGGTGGGAATATGCACCAAGTGATGACAACGACCTAACTCGTCATTAGTCAGCCCCGAGTGTTCACGACCAAAAACAAGTGCGCACTCAACACCCGCTCCGCTCGCCTCGCTCAGTACCTTTGCAGCGCATTGCCGGGGGTCCAGCAGGGGCACCGACAAATTGCGCAGCCGCGCACTGGCGCCCATCACCAGATGACAACCAACCAGGGCCTCGTCCAGTGTGGTGCAGACCGTGACCCGAGCCAGCACATCATCCGCTCCCGAGGCTCGCGCCGTCGCGTCTGCGTGGGGGAATTGTTTGGGATTCACCAGATACAACCGGGTCAGCCCCATGTTTTTCATCGCCCGGGCCGCAGCGCCAATATTGCCTGCATGGCTGGTATCCACCAGTACGACACGCACCCGGGCCTGCAATTGTTCTTGTGTATTTGCCGTATCCAACATCACGCACACCTTACATGAGGCACACAACACATGCACTTCCTGCCATCCGCCAACAGGACCAACAATCAGGACACCTGAGTCGCAATTCAGAGGCAATTCTGCTAGAGTCGCGCGCGGCTGACCGCAGCCCGCTACCGGGCAGCCCGGTGGCCATTTCTGATAATAAAAGCTGCAACAAAAACAAGAGAAACTATGCACCCCATCGTCAATATCGCCGTTCGTGCCGCTCGCCGCGCAGGTAACCTCATCGCCAACGCTGTAGAACAAGTGGATCGCCTCGACATCACCGAAAAAGCCAGCAATGATTTTGTTACCGAGGTTGACCGCCAGGCCGAAGATGGCATTATCGGCATCATTCGCGAAGCGTATCCTGATCACGGCATTCTCGGCGAAGAGAGTGGGGAGCGGGCAGGTAAAAAGGATGGCGTGAACTATCAATGGATAATCGACCCACTGGACGGCACCACCAATTTTTTACATGGTTTCCCGCAGTTTGCGGTGTCCATTGGCGTGCGCCACAAGGGCCGTCTGGAACATGCGGTTATCTACGACCCCATGCGCCAGGAGCTGTTCACCGCCTCCCGGGGAGGGGGTGCCCAGCTCAATGACCGCCGCCTGCGTGTTACCCCGCGCAAGGGACTGGAAGGCGCACTGCTCGGCACCGGTTTTCCTTTTAAGCAGCAACAACATCTGGATGCCTACCTGGCCACCTTCAAGGCCCTGTTTCCGATGACCGCCGGCATTCGTCGTCCCGGCTCTGCGGCACTGGACCTGGCCTGGGTGGCCGCTGGTCGCCTCGACGGCTTTTGGGAGATTGGCCTCAGCCCCTGGGACATGGCCGCTGGCACGCTGCTGGTACAGGAAGCTGGCGGGCTGGTAAGTGATTTTGGCGGTGGCGACGATTATCTCGACACCGGTAATGTGGTCGCTGGAAACCCCAAAGTTTTTAAAGCCATTTTGCAGAAAATTCGCCCACACTTAACCGCAAAACTCGCCAGATAATGACTTCTTTGCTACCGACATTCCAAACAAATTCGGCTCAAGTATTGCCCTTGTGCGCCGTTGTGCCTCCTGAATTTACTCAAAAAAGGCAGGCGCGTGACGCGCACAACAAACGCATGGCCAACGACACTTCCTTCCACCAGCCGGACAAATTGCTGGAAATCATTCTGCAAGACAACCTCGATGGTCTGGAAGACTTTACCCTGCAAATGGCTTACGTTACCACTGGCGTACAATTTGAAATTCTCTCCATTGGTGATGCCGCAAATAATGAAAACAACTTGCCAGTAAAACCCGCACCACTTACGCTGGTAACCATCAGGTAGATGAGCATAGTGAGCTGTGTGATCGCATCAGCAACGCAGAAGGCCGGAAAACAGACAAGAAAATGTTAGAATAATGATGTTCACCGACTTGTCACCAACGCAACCTCATAACCAATAACCCGTCGCCAATGGCGCATCTGAACATCATGGCCAAAATCACCATTAACCGGGAAAATTTTAAAGTCGACGAGCTCGAGCTTGAACAAGGCTCGCTCAGTATCGGCCGCAGCCACGATAATGCCCTGAACATCGATGACCCGGCAGTAAGCAGCCACCACGCACAAATTGTCACTGTGTTTGACTCCTCTTACGTGGAAGACTTTGGCAGCACCAACGGTACCTTCGTTAATGGCAAAAAGGTTAAAACTCACACCCTGCACAATGGCGACGTGCTCACTATGGGTCACTTTCAAATATTGTTCCAAAGTGAAACGGCAGCAACAACCCAAAATGCCAACGCCACCATGATGATTGGCGCTTCCCAGCTTGAAGAACTGACCAAAAAACCCAGACAACAAAAAGACCCTGTAAAAGCATCCGCACACAAAAATCCGCAACCCTCACCCCCGCACACACCTGCCGACACACCCAAACCGCCAGCCAACGAACCCAAACTGGACGCGCATAAAAATGGCGGGCAACCCGCACCAGATGATACCGGATTACCTGATATCGACGACGACGCAAATATACTGGGGCAAACACAATCCGTCCCGTCCACCCCTCCCCTGCATAATCGCCGTAAAAGCGACAACAGCCCTTTGCCATCACTCAAGGTCATTGTACTGGCCATGCTCGTCACCATCATCACCTTCACCCTGTTGATGCTGATTTTCAAATAAAGTCCGCCTGTCGGGTATTTTGGAACGTTAGTCACCCACCCTGCGCATAGCCCTCCGCACGTCACAATTTTTGTTACACTCGCGCGAACGGCCAACAATAAAAGCCAGCGTGAGTCGCGTGCAGCAAGAGGAAACCAACGATGGAACTATTATCCAAATTATTAAAAATCATGGTGGCAAAGGATGCCTCGGATCTGTTTTTGTGTACCGGCTCCCCCCCTGCATTTCGTATCAACGGCACACTGCAACCCTATGCCATGGAACCCCTGACGACAGGAGCCACAGAAAAAATGGCCCAACTGGTAATGCGCCCGGAACACGCCGCCGCCTTTAAGGAAGATCCCGAAATCAGTCTGGGTTACACCGTGCCCGGCATTGGCCGTTTTCGTTTCAACGTATTTCGCCAGCGCGGTGAAGTGAGTCTGGTGATCCGTCTGGTACCACTGCAAGTACCCGGGTTTGAGACCCTGGGCATTCCCGAATTGCTCAAGGATATCATCATGTTCAAGCGCGGTCTGGTGCTGGTAGTAGGCCCCTCCGGAGCGGGTAAGTCCACCACGCTGGCGGCAATGATCGACCATCGCAACATCAACACCATCAGCCACATCATCACCGTGGAAGACCCCATCGAATACGTGTTGACAGCCAAACAGTCGGTGATCAACCAGCGCGAAATCGGCGTAGACACTCACTCCTACCACAAGGCCCTGGTCAACGCCCTGCGTCAGTCACCCGACATGCTGATGATCGGTGAAATTCGCGAACATGAAATCATGGAAGACGTATTGGAGTTTTCCGACACTGGTCACCTCTGCCTTGCCACCCTGCACGCCAACAACGCCAGTCAGGTGTTCGAGCGCATCGTGCATATGTTCCCGCAGGAAAAGCGCGAACTGCTGCGCTACTCTCTGTCACAAAATATAAAGGCCGTTATTTCGCAGGTGCTGGTGCCCACCGTAGATGGCGGCCGCACTGTCGCCGTGGAAATGCTCATCGCTACTTCCCGGGTACGCGACCTCATGCGCCGCGGCGACTTCACCGAATTGGCCGACGTCATGGAAAAAGACACCAACTCTGGCATGTGCACCATGGATCAGTCATTGTACCTGCTGTACGCCGACGGTAAAATCAGCGAAGAAACTGCCTTGGCCTATGCCGAATCGCGCAGTAACATGCGCCTGCAAATGCGCCTGTCGGGAGTCCCCCCACATGTCTCTGTCGACACAGGCATCAACGCCTGACCAGACTGTTTGCCGCACAGAAAAATAAAGGAAAAACATGACAACAGCACAAATTCCCCTTGTTATTGAGCCCGAGCAATTACAGGCACAGCTCGATACACCTGATCTGCTGATCGTAGATCTCGGCAAACCCGGGACCTACGCCAGAGCCCACATACCGGGTGCAATCCATCTGGACTACGCACAAATCATCGCCATGCAAAAACCGGCAATGGGTCTGCTACCCGATGCCACTACCCTGAGTCAGGTTTTTTCCAGTATAGGCCTCACCCCCGAAACCCATGTCATCGCCTACGACGACGAAGGTGGTGGCCGCGCTGCCCGACTGCTGTGGACACTGGATGCTATCGGTCACAACAAAGCCTCATTGCTCAACGGTGGCATTGGTGCCTGGTTCAACGAAGGCTACCTTACGGAAAATGTGCCAGAGCAGGCTACCCCCGGCACATACCAGGCAACCATCGTAGACACCGCCATCGCAGACCAGCAATTCATTCTCGAACATCTCGGTGATGACAACGTTATGCTACTGGATTCCCGCTCCCCGGAAGAATATCGCGGCGAAAAGAAATTCGCCGAACGCGCCGGACATATCCCTGGAGCCGTGAACCTGGACTGGCTTGATGTCATGGATAAATCACGCAACATGCGACTCAAGCCGGAAGCTGAATTGCGCGCATTGATGGAAGAACGCGGTTTAACTGAAGACAAAACCATCGTAACCTATTGCCAAACCCATCACCGTTCCGCACTCACGTATTTTGTATTGAAAGTGTTGGGTTATTCCAGAGTAAAAGGATATCCTGGCTCCTGGTCAGATTGGGGAAACAGTGAAAATACACCCGTAGAAACCGGGTGACTTGTGGTGAATGGTGAACTCCCAGGAGGCTGTCCGGGCATGAAACGACCTCCGTGCATTCCATCTTTCATTCCGGCCTTTCTCCCCTCAAAGGGAGAAAGGGCAGAAACCCCGCTTGCGTCAAAAGAGTTACCTCTCAAAAGCACGGGATTGTAAATTTAAATTCGAGGTACGAGTTCATGACATCAGAGGTTGCTTAATGCTGCAACACATCCACATTCACCACTTCGCCATCGTCGACAAACTTGCCCTGGATTTCCAGAACGGCATGACCGTACTCACTGGTGAAACCGGCGCAGGCAAATCCATTTTGCTGGATGCGCTGGGACTGGCGCTGGGTGATCGCGCCGAGTCCGGCACCATTCGCGCCAATGCCGAACGCGCCGAAGTCAGTGCCGAATTTGATATCAACACCCTGCCCGCCGTACTCGCCTGGCTCAATGAACACGAGCTGGACGATGACGGTCACTGCCTGATTCGTCGCACAGTCAGCAAAGACGGCCGCTCCAGGGGTTATATCAATGGCCGTCCCGTATCCATGCATTCGTTGCGTGAACTGGGCGAGCAATTAGTGGACATCCACGGCCAGCACGCCCATCAGTCACTGCTAAAACGCGGGGTACAACGACAAACACTGGATGCCTTCGCCAGCAGCCACGACAAAAAATACACAAAACTGCTCGACAACACCTCGCAATGTTTCCGGCAATGGCAAAAATTCACGACCGAACTAACCCAATTACAAGCCAGCCGTGAGCAACGAGACGACCGTCTGGAATTACTGCAATATCAGGTAGAAGAATTGCGTGTGCTGAACCTCGCCACCGATGAGCTGGCAGAACTGGAATCCGAACACACCCGACTGGCCAATCTCAACCAGTTGCGTGAAGGTGGCGAAAGCATCCTCGCCGGACTCAGTAACGAGCAATCCGGCAGCATTATCGATGGACTGGACCATCTCGGCGCTGAACTCAACCAGTTGCAAGCCACAGACCCGGCACTCACCAACGCCAGCGAAACCCTGCAAGGTGCTGCGATCCAGGCCCGCGAAGCCGCCAGTGAGTTGCGCGATTACCTCGACGGCCTGTCACTGGACCCGGAACGTCTGCAAACCGTGGATGAACGCCTCGCGCTGATTCACGAACTGGCACGCAAACACCATCTGCCACCGGCGGAATTACCCTCTCTGCTGGAACAACAGGAAAACGAACTCACCAGCCTGCAAAACGCCAGCATACAACTGGACGAAGTGGCTTCCGCCGTCGCCACGGCAGAAAAAAACTACCATATCAGCGCAAAAAAACTCGGCAGTGCGCGTCGGCATGCCGCGAAAAAACTCGGCAAAGCCGTCACCGATAATATGCATCAACTGGGTATGCCCCACGGTGTCTTTGACATTACCCTGGACCCTCTGGAAACCTTCACCGCCAACGGGCTGGAACGTGTGGAATTTTATGTGACCACCAACCCCGGACAACCCGTCCAGCCATTGGGCAAAGTAGCCTCGGGCGGTGAACTGGCACGCATCAGCCTCGCCATTCAAGTGATTGCCGCAGGCAGCGGCAAAATTCCAACATTGATTTTTGATGAAGTCGACGTAGGCATCGGCGGTGGTATTGCCGAAGTGGTGGGCAGACTGCTGCGCAACCTCAGCGAACATCGGCAAGTACTCTGCGTCACCCATCAGCCACAAGTAGCCTCCCTGGCCCATCAGCATTTACAGGTCAGCAAACAGGCCAGGCAGGTCAACAAACAAAAACAGGAAACCGTGGCCGATGTTTCACCCATCAGCGAACAGGCACGAGTGAATGAAATTGCCCGCATGCTGGGCGGGCTGGAAATTACCGAGCAAACACTCTCCCACGCCCGTGAAATGATCGAGCGTGGGCAGCAAACTTTGAATCAGGAACGTGCGCGTTCCTTAACGACCACCTTCCAGGAGCCTGTCGGACTTGGGGAATCGCAGTAGATTCATCCTGAGTCCGACAGGCTCCTGGTCAATACCTTGTTGACGACACAGGTTTTAACACCCTCTTCCGGAGACCATTATTTACTATCATCCCGAGAAAAATCGGGGCCCGGAAAACTCAGAGCACACGCAAATTATACCCGTAGCGTTTGGAATTCAGGTGTTCAGTGTGCGTTCTATTCATTACATGGCAAGGCGAAATGACGAATAATAGCCGGTCTATTATGAGAAGTTTTAACGCGTCCATGGAATGAAGAGGGTGTGAAATGAACACCTGAATCTCAATCGTTACGGGTATATATACTTTTCCAGGAATTTTAATACAGCCTTTTTGTAGTTTTCACGCTCATATTCATACAGGTTAGTGTGGGGAGCGCCTTCTACCTGGTAAAACACTTTTGGCTGAGGAGCATTTTCATATAACGACCTTGCCTCATCCAGAGTGGTTCTTTTGTCATCCGTTCCATTTATAATCAACACAGGTGACTTAATATTTTTTATCGCATCATAGGGTCTAAGTGATTTCAGCTCAACACCCATCCTGACGGGAATCTGCATATAGAATAACGGTGCCAATACTTTACCAAATACTCCTGCTCGTATTTCCAGTCTGTTTCTCACCGCATCTTTGATATTTGGATAAACTGCTTCGAGTATGTACCCATCAACATTCAATGGTTTTTCCCCCAGCAAACTGGCAGCCCCACCTAATGAATTTCCCAAAGCAACCACTTTATGACATGATTTTTTGGCATACAAAAACTTCACTGCTGAGCGTGCGCTTTCAGACTCCAGATACCCATAGGTAAGCCCCACTCCCGGGGCTTCCCCATGGGCCTGGAGATCTATAGCCAGCGAAGAATACCCTTCTTTTCTCAAAAACCTGGCCCGTCCTGACATTGCACGCCGATTGGATTTAGCCCCATGCATTAGCAACACACAAGCCTTATGCTCTTCAGCGGGTATATACCATCCATACACTCCCCCGGAAGCTATAGATTCAATTCCCTTAATTGCAGGTGGGCTACCGATTGGTGAATAAGCAGGTGACAATAATGAACCTCCGGCACCAAACAACCAGACAGAATAAAAATATCAAACTTATAACGATGGAAAGTGCTTTATTCATTTACCTGTTAACGCATAGCACCAAACTAACGAGGTCTTGTCTTTTATTTTTTTCATACTATCCTGGTGAAATTGAGGACGCCACGACTTACGAAAAAAATCAAAAGATAGCCCATAAATCATTAATGGAAGGACGGGTATTTTCGAGGAAAAAACAAACGCCCCCGCAGCAATCTGACGGGGAATTGAACCCATAGAGATTAAGGGCTAAATCGTTCTGTTAGTTGTTGAAAACACCGTTATTCCGGCATGTTTTTAGCCGGAATCCAGAGGCTTACCCCGAACAAGCATTTCAGTGCAGGGGAAATGATGTGTCGTGGTGCTGACAAATGGCGAGTTATAAACGCAGAGGTCGCAGAGACGCAAAGGACGCAGAGAAAAACACTAAAAACTTCCTGATTACCCATGAAACTCAGCCATAAAGCAGAAAATCTAACATCAACAAATTCAATTAGTTATAAATAAATTTTCGAATACTTAACTTCATTATGACGAAAAATCCTCAATATGTGCCCTATTTCCACAATACTTTGCAACTCTGTCGAGGGAGATTTACGTATTTATTGAGGTTACGAGGTTACGCTGAGCTTAGGTTGGCTGCGTTTCATGGGTAATCAGG
>JAADIL010000120.1 GCA_013151355.1 Gammaproteobacteria bacterium | reverse complement strand
AGGCACAGACGGTGACGGGCGTTGATGTCTCGCGCCACACGGCCAGCCTGTGCCTTGGGGTTTTTGATCACCTGCGCCTCATCCAGAATCAACAGATGGTATTCGTGTGCCAACAGCGTGTCTTTGTCGCGCACCAGCAAGGGATAGGTGGTGATAATCAGATCATGATCGGCAATGGTCGGAAAATGCGGTTTGCGATGCGGGCCGTGCAAAACCAGTACCTTGAGCTGTGGTGCAAAGCGCTCCGTCTCGTGACGCCAGTTAAACATCAGGCTGGTAGGGGCAATCACCAGACTGGGACCGTTGGCGCGTCCGGCTTCTTTTTCCAGCAACAGATGAGCCAGTGCCTGCACCGTCTTGCCCAGCCCCATATCGTCAGCAAGAATGCCAGCCAGTTGATATTCACGCAGAAATTGTAGCCAGTTCAGCCCCTGTTGTTGATAGGGACGCAAGGTCGCGGTTAACCCTGTGGGTGGTGTGACCTCGGGAATCCCGTCGAGATCACGCAGGCGTTGTACCAGTTGTTGTGCATCGTCGTCTCCCAGCCATTGCAGGGGAATACCGTCTTCGTCCTGATTCAGCGTACCGAATTGTGCCAGCTGAATACGACTGAGACGCAGATTCTGGTGTTCGGTTGAAGCGGCGTTGTGGTAAATCTCCAGCAGGATTTCCAGTAATGGCAACACTCTGGCGGCAGGCAAACTTAGCAGGCGTTCTTCGTTCTCCGCATCGTCAAACGGAATGATAAAATACTCGGTGGTAATCTCCTTTACATCCGGCAGGCCACGAGGGAAATTGCCAAGAAAATTCAGCAGAATGGGCAGCAGATTAATGCGCTGGCCATCCACCTCCACCCCCAGCGCGAGGTCGAACCAGTCCTGTTGTTCAAGCTTTTTGACATCACAGGTCCAGTGACTGGCCTCGGCCAGTCGATAACGGAAGTTATCGTATTCGATACGCCAACCCTGGGCGCGCAGGGTGGGGAGGTGTTCCACCTGAAAATTCAGCCAGGCTTCGACATCGTCATCTTCACATCGGCTGCCGAGAAAAAAGCAATCCTCGCTGGCGATGAAATCCGGATTATCGTCCTCGTCAAAGCTGATGAAACCCGGATCATCGTCCTCTTCAAAGCCCAGTTTGCGCAATTGTTTCGCTGCGGCCTGTTCCACTTTTTCATCGCGCTGTATGTGGATGAGCCGACCGTTACTGATGCAGGTGGACGGCACATGACGGCTGATTTTCATGTCGTTGCCACCATCATCTTTATAAGCAAAACTGAGGTAGGCAAAGTCACTGGATTCGGCCCACTCATCGAATACGGGAGATTCATCTTCTGTGGTCAGACGCAAGCAGGGCACGGGTTTGACGGGAGGCAGAGTCTCGATTTCCAGCACTTGCAGAGGTGGGATCGTTGAGTCTGGCCAGGTTTTGTGCAGGTTTTTATTGATTTCAGCGGCCTGTTCCGGTGGCACCGGAGGCATGGTTATCAGCTGGTGGATGAGAGCCGTGGGCAAGTTGCTGTTCAGGGGGCCGCACTCGTCCGTATCACCGTCGAAATACCAGGGGGTCAAGGGCAGCAAGGCGGTGGCTTTGGGCGTGATGTAACCCTTTCCGCTCTGATAACCGGAATTGTCCATTTGCCAGTGAAACTCAAGTGTACGGGCTGTCCCCAGGCGGAGTGGTGTAGCCGATTCGACAGACTCAAAATAGCTGCGCCCGGTGGCGATAATGCGTTCCACTATCTGCGCAGACTGCGGCCTGGCAAGCTGGAAAATGCCGGCACCGGACGTGCACGGTAGCTGGTTCAGGGAATCAATCAGTGCCAGATCAGCGGGTTCCAGAAATCGCGGCGGCGTATGGCTTAACATTCGGCCAGGGTTGAAGGAATGGGGGCGGGAATAATTGCCATGCTTCAGGCGGCGTGCCACAACGGTCTCTACTTGCAAAGTGTCTCCACCGAAATCGAATTGCAAAAGATAGAGCAGTGTTTGCTGAGTACCAGCCGGTTTGGCTTTTTTGGGCGCGTTGACGAACGGTTTTATTGTCGCCATACCCTCACTGTCGGGCAGCGCCTGCTGATCATCCAGTGCCTGCAACAACACCGCAGCCACATGCTCACAGTTCTGTTTTTTCGCGCAACTGCATTCGCCGTTGATAGTGATGACATTATTCTCACTGCGGTGCGAACATACACTCGTAACGGAGACTTGCTGGCTTGCGGGATGACGGCAGTGATCAGCTCACCGCCACGCTGGATATTGGGCGCGGTCACCTGGTTGTCGGTGAATAATTGCCAGCCTTCGTCGAAATGCTCCGGGGAAAGGCGTGTTTCCAGGTCCGTCAGAGAAAATATCATGCGCGTATTGTAACCCTAAAACCTGCGGATACTGTTTTTCTGGCCGCATCATCCCTAGAATAGGGTGAACTTCTTGTTGCTCCTATTTAATTACAGGTTACCTAATGCTTCCAACCCTGCTTGTCATTCTGATTTATCTCGTCGGTCCCATTGCTATTCTGGTGTGGGCAGTAAAACGTTACCGGCATGGCGTTAAACCTGCGCCGGGTGAAATAGTGGTAGTGATACTCGCGATATTCCTCATGGCGTTGTTTGCCTTTACTTCGGTCTGGAATACCTCTGACGATGACAACCAGGAAGCTGCGCAGGTCGTGCAGGAGCTTACGCAACGTTACGATTTCCCCGTCAAGGCCCGGTTTGCCGACCGGCCGGCGGTAGAAGGCTTTGCAAAGCCACGTCGTCTTGAAGTTCGCGTGTACGGCGTTATTACGAGTGAGGAACAGGCCAAAGTCGTGCGGGTGCTGGAAAAACTGCGCAAGCAGATCGCCTCCAAACCCATTGTGGTGTATTTCATGCGTACGGAAGTATGGGAGGAAAATGCAGATGGCTCCCGTCAGCCCCGGCGTGATCATGAGGAATTGCTGCGTCAGGTGAGGGTCGAATAGGCTGGATTACTTGATTGTTGTATATTGTTGACATATACATAAGCGAATGATTATCGATTTGTCGGAATGTGTGGGGTTTCAACGGGACGAAGGAAATGCCCGTAAAAATTGGAATAAACACCAGGTTACATGCACCGAGTGTGAACAACCGTTTTTTAATCAGCCTTTGTTGATCGAGGACGATGTCGCTCATTCTGCATCAAAAGAGCTTCGATACTATGTGTTGGGAAAGACAGATGCAGATCGATTGTTGTTTGTGGTGTTTACCATTCGTGAAAATCATATTCGAGTGATATCGGCGCGAGACATGAGTCGACGGGAAAGGCGGGTATATGAAAAAGTTACCAATATTTAAAAACGAAGAAGAAGAACGTGAATTCTGGGCTGACCATGATTCAACAGAATATGTTGACTGGGCAAAAGCATCTACGGTGGTGATGCCAAAGCTGAAGCCATCGTTGAAAACAATTTCTTTGAGGCTGCCGGAAACGATGTTGGCGGAATTGAAGCTGCTGGCCAATAAGCGTGATGTACCTTATCAATCCCTGCTGAAGATATTTTTGGCAGAGCGTATTTCCAAAGAACTTCATTCCTGAGTTCAGGGAGAAAACGGTTGACTGTTTCTTGTCGTCCATTGAGCACAGCCTGCCAATCTGTTAACCTGCATTCCCTTCTGATGTTCCCTTAAATCCAGCTACATTCCCGGGTTGTTAATGGCCAAATTTGTATTTGTAACCGGCGGTGTTGTTTCCTCTCTGGGGAAGGGCATTGCTTCCGCCTCGTTGGCTGCCATCCTTGAATCGCGCGGCCTGAAAGTGTCGCTGAACCCGTACATCAACGTGGACCCCGGCACCATGAGTCCCTTTCAGCACGGCGAAGTATTCGTTACCGAAGACGGTGCCGAAACCGATCTCGACCTGGGTCACTACGAACGTTTTGTGCGTACCACCATGGGTCAGCGCAATAACTACACTTCGGGACGTATTTATTCCGATGTGATCAGCAAGGAACGCCGGGGCGATTACCTGGGTGGCACGGTGCAGGTTATTCCACACATCACCGACGAAATCAAACGTCGCGTCATGGAGTGTGCCGAGGGGCTGGATATACTGATGGTGGAGATCGGTGGCACCGTGGGTGATATTGAATCCCTGCCGTTTCTCGAAGCCATTCGTCAAATCGGCATTGAACAGGGCCATGACAACTCCCTGTTCATGCACTTGACTCTGCTGCCGTTTATCCCCACCGCTGGTGAACTGAAAACCAAACCCACCCAGCACTCGGTTAAAGAACTGCGTTCCATTGGTATCCAGCCCGATGTGCTCATTTGTCGTGCCGACCGTCCGGTGCCGGACGACGAACGCCGCAAGATTGCCCTGTTCACCAACGTCGAAGAGCGTGCGGTTATTTC
>JAADIL010000058.1 GCA_013151355.1 Gammaproteobacteria bacterium | reverse complement strand
TCTCCGTCATGCCGGGGAAAGCGGTAGTTACGTTGTCATTAAAGCCAAAACCGGGGCCAAAGAAGGCATCACGCAAGGTACTGTCTTCCACCAGGGCATCGCAGTAAGCAATAGCCAGCTGGGCAACCCCCATTTCGTGTGCCGCGAGGAAACCATTGACGCTTTCTGCGGCAGGCAATTGTTGCTTGATGCCGGTGACGATACCTCCACTTTCCTTGTAATAGGTTTCCAGCACGTTGGCGAATGGCGGCAGATAGGGATCAACACCGGTCATGGCTGACATGGACTGGAGGATTTCTTCAAAGGTGCGCAGGCCAACCTCAGGTACCGGAATACCATCTACCGGTGTCGTGGTGCACGTCAGAGTGCCACCACAAACGGCCGGGATGCGGACATTCTGGTTGCCACCGAAATCCTCGAAAGTGAGGAAAAATTCATCACTGTCAGCACCTTTTTGCAAAGCGATAATCGTACCGATGTCGGACAAGGCCTGCTGCCCGGTGGTGGCATCGAAATCAGTGGCGTTAATTGTGGTATCGATGTTGACGTAGGCCTGGCCGACGGCTGGTTCTTTACCATTGAGCCCAATACGTATGCCCTTAATGACAGTTCCGCCGGGTGTAAAAGCAGGATTGAGGCTGACAAAGGTCGGCTGGGTAAACAGATAACTGTAATTATCAAACTGACTGGCCACAAAATAAACGAAGCATTGATCACCATTTGGGTTAGTGGGGGTGACCGCCGAGGCCAGGAAGCAGTTGGGATCACCCACCTGGTCGCTGACGCTGAACATGAGGAAGAATTTTTGCCCTACACCAGCCTCAAAATTTTGCAGGACTTGTGTTGGTGTCATGGCACGGTTGTGAATGGCCACCAGACGTAATTTGCCTTCCCAGGGCTCGCTAAAGTCGGCTTCATTACCCATGCTGAAAGCGTAAGTAGGGTCCCAGCCAGCCAGATTGCCAGCAGGAATGAGTGGATCAGTCGACCCCATGTCATTACCAACTGTGGATACGTCCACCCCGTTCACATACACTTTGCGACCAGTGGCGAGATCAAAGGTGACAGCTACATGTTGCTGGGTAGATTGCAGATCTTCGTCCATGTCATCAGTGAGCAGGGTATTGCCATTGGCACTTGGCTCTGCGGAGCTGCGGTTCATGAACGCGTAGCGGTATTCGGCCTGACCCAGGGTGAAGTTGCGTTCGCTGGAGCCACCTGAATAGTTGATGATGCGCGCAGGGTTGGCATCGCCTTGTGACACATTGGCGGGTACCACCCAAGCTTCAATAGAATAGGCGCCGCTACCGAGAATCTGGGTCAACAGTTTACGACTGTCTTGCGTGGTAGCCTGTGCTTTTGCGCTATCGGTGAGGAATTCCATGCCCCAGCCGCCCACCCAGCGATAATCGGTGCCTTCGTTACCGAAAAGTTTGAGGTTAAGCGGCACGCCCACACCACTGGTATCTTGTATTGTGGCACCAGATCCGGCTTTGAACTCGTACAGGGCGATGGTGCTGGAATCATCGCGGACACCGCCGCTGGCGACAGTGCCGTCGAGCAAGGTCAGGGCCTTGCTGGTCACCCAGTTGGCATCCACTGCGGTGGTGGTGATGGTATCAGCAAAAGCGACAATAGCCTGCTCCATCAACACGGCGCAATTTTTGCGACCCTCGGTAACGGCTTGTTGCAGGGTGCTGCCCAGGTCCCAGCAGTTGTGACCTTCATCCAGACGTGCCACCAGGCGTGAATCACGCGGAATATCCAGGCTGATTTTCTGACTGGTAACAATGGCGTTATAGGCGGCATCTCTGTCGGCATCGGCAAAGAAGGGAGTCTGTGGCACGGATGCCGAGTCCCGATGGCAATTACTGCAATAGGTGGTTAACAGACTGTGTACCCCGTCAAAGCTGGCGGGAGCCGACGCCGTCGGATCAGGGAAGTTTTTACTGGCCCCGGTGTCTTTAATCGTTGGCGGAGTAAGGGTGATAACATTGGTCTCGTCACCCATGCCTCCACCGGCGACACCGCCACTAATCCAGTTGCTGATGTATATGGTGGCGCTGTCCGCCAGGGCAGTACAGGCACTGGGACTACCGCAATTATGACCGGCTCTGATTCTGGTAATGATTGCCGAATTACCCGGTGCGCCACGGTCAACCAGATTACGACTGATCATCTGGCCGTAGGCGGTGTTGATATCAGCGGTATCCATGAAATAGGGTTCCTGGCTGCCAGCTTCAGTGTTATGACAGTTTTCGCAACCACTGGCATCAAGCATTTTGGCCCAAAACTCCGTCTGAAAATTACAGATGTCTTCCACTGCATTGGGGTCAGTGGCGATTGCGTTGCAGGAATTACCGGTATAGGCCGCCGCAGTACTGCCGCCACCGCCACCAGTGACGGTAGGTTCATTGGACACACTGTCACAGGCTGATAACAGCAAACTACCGAGCAGGACAAGCGGCAGTGACCATGACTGATATTTTATACGGAGAGTTGTACGACCTGGAATGTTCATTGTAATGCTCCAAAAAAATCTGTTATGGCATAGCCACTAAATAGATGATTGTTCGCGTCTTGTTTTTTTAACTGCCCATGCAGAACACAGCGGAATCTGCAAACACTTGTTTCAGTTTGTAGCCATTGCCCTGAAAGGTAGAGATCATGGTGTCAATTTGTGTACGGTCTGTGGCATCAACCGGTGCGCGCAGGCACACAGCTTTAAATACTTTTTCTACCTGACAACGGGCGAAAGCATCACTGTGTGCCAATTCCTGTCCCATGGACGAAGCACCACTTCCACTGCCGGTTAATGCATTGTCCCAGCCCAGTGCACTGTTGCTGCCCGTGCGCCAGTAGTTCTCCCAGCCGTCATTGAGAGTGATATAACCATATTCAAAGTTGCTGCTGTTTTGCAGGTATTTAGGCTGTACCGTTCCGGGGGTATAAACCATTTGTCCGGCATCGTAATCAGGCTCGTTGCCATTCATGGGGTAGGTGTAATCATAATAAGCAAAGGCCTGGGTCAATGGATCCATACCAGTGTGGCAGCCGATGCAAGCATTCATGTAGATACGGCTGTCACCACCAGGGCTGCGAGAAACATCCTGGCGAACGCGGTCTGCCGGATAGCTGGTATCCTTTACCTGTTCCAGGTCACTGCATAAATGATTGAGCATGGTGAAACGGAACATCGCGCGGTTGGTGCCATCCACAAAAAAGGCCTTGGCGGCGGCGCGAGTAGTGAGCACACCTGCTGCCGCACCTGCTGGCAGATCAAGAGTGGCAGGAATGGTCTGAGTGGTTTCCACCAGATCGGTCATGAGGTCGACGCCCCGGTCTTCCATTTCTTTGTAGTGGGCATTGCTGCTGGGGGAATACGGGGTTAGCCCGGCAGTATTGCCCGTGTAAAGAATATCGCCGTAGAGAATGGTGCGGAAATCGTAATCGTCGCGAACAATACCAATTACCGTGGCGGTGTAATCATTGAATGGTTCGAATACCGTTTGCGCTTCGTTGGTCCACGGAGTAATAAAGTTTTTCAGTGTCACCCGGTAAAAATTGGGATTGGCCAGGGCCTTGAGTGCCGCGTCGTTGGCATTACCACCACCGATGCCGTCGATGTCATCCTGCATGGCATCAAGCACTGCATCGCTGGGCGGCACACCGGCCAGCCGGTCATGAATCCGTTTGGCCTGTTCACGCGCGCCAGCCATTGCACTACCAGCAAACATCGCCGACAAAACCAGAGCAAGTGCGGTGCAAACCATTTTTTGTGAAACGCTTTGTGGGAAAATTTTAGTGCTCATGTTGTGCATCCTTAAAAGCTGGATTGGGTGGGGGCAAAATCAATATTTGCGTGCAGGGAAACAAAGCGGCCTTGCGGGTGTAAACAGGTATTCATGCGGTTATCACCGTGCGTGCGTGCAGCAAACTTCAGCATTTGTTGTTTTTTAACGTCATACGGCATGTGTATTACCCCAACTATAATTTGGCCTTCGGTACGGTATCGGCCAGTGCGTGTCTGTCATTACGGCAAACAGTACATTTTGCCAACATGATTAACCCTGTTTTTCATGCGGCTTTTCTGGCCTTGTTTTCCCTGTTTTGCACTGCTTCCCCTGGCTATAGCTCGCTGTCGGGAGAAGTTGTCCATTGCGTAAAGCATAGTTTTCATGGTTGCTGTGTATGCTCCGGGAATTACGCTAAAAACACTGTGATGTCGATCACATACCTGGCACCAGCTGTGTGAAAATACAGAAAAGTGGAAGGCTTTATCGTTGATATCAAAGCAGTTTTTATCAGACAACAGGATATTAACGCTATTTCTCGCTGTCAGGTTCCCTCATTCTTTAAATTGGAAATTCACAAATGGGCGACAACTGTCAGTTGTCGAAAATCAAAATAGCTGGTTTTTTCGCAGAATGGTTGCACAATACCAGGGATCAACCGGGTTCAAAATGACCGCCTTTATTTTGCTCGCCCGGGCCCGATAAATTTCCGGCTTTTTGGCGAAGAGCGGCTAATTCGGTGTCTGCACCCCAGTGTTGCTTTTGGTTACAAAAATCCAGTAGTGGCATGAGCTGTTCCAGCATAGTGCTTATGTGTGGAGTGAGTTTTTCGAAATCACCTCTGTCGAGAATACGCAGTGCAGCATCGATGCTGACACGTTTTTTTGACGTTTGCGCAGCACTATGCCGGGCAGGCATCAGGCGATTACCACCAGCAACCTGGGCACTGGCCGCATATTTTTCTGCCAGTGCGAGAAACTCTTCAATACGCTTGATGTTGTTCACCCTGCGGTTACTCAGACCCAGGCTTGCCGTCAGTGAAATCTGCATTTTGTCCACGTTAAAAGATTGGCTGGCAATCTGCTGGCGAATACGATTGCAAACCCTGTGTGCTTCGACGCCGCCCAGAGTGGGTGCGATGATGGCGAACCCGGTGTCAGTAATACGCGCCAGAGTGTCTTCCTTGCGGATCGCGGTTTGCAGACGACCAGCGATCGCAGCCAATAACAGATTCAGTATGTTACTGCTGTATTTTGCTTTTAGCTGGTCGATGCCATCCAGGACAATGACCACCACCGACAAATCCTGTTTGTGACGAGCAGCAAAGGCCAGGTCCTGCTCGCCACGCTTAAGTAAATAACGCCGACTGCGCACTCCGGTAAGTGCATCATCCGTGGCCTGATCCCGCAGCGCTACGGCGGTTTGTGCCAGATCTCTCGTGGTCTGATCCAGTCGTGCCTGGGCGCGTACCCGCGCCAGCAGCTGAGCCTTGTCAAAGGGTTTGGTGATGAAATCTGTCGCACCCAAATCCAGCGCCCGTTGCCGGGCAGCCTCATCATCAGCTGCGGTGACCATATTCACGGGGATATCGTTGATACGCACATCGTCATGGGCACGAATGCGTGCAATCAGCTCGTAACCATCCAGCCGGGGCATGCCGGCATCGGTGAGTACTACCTGAATTTTCCCATCGGCCAACAGTGCTTCCCAACCAGCCTCACCATCCTCGGCCTCAACAATCTCGAATTCGTTGTTGAGTACTTTTTTTAGTGAAACACGCACTACACGGGAATCATCAATGATCAGTACACGAGGCTTGCTCGCGGGAGGCAGTTGTTGGTCAAGCATCGTTTCTCCTGTTACCCGTTCCAAAACCGGGAAGAGTGGCGGTTATTGCCCCGTATAACGGCAGGAAAGCACGAAAATTCAACCAGCTACATAAACAGCTTTGTGCAGGCTTCGATATGCCACATTTAAATGTGAATTAAGCGCTAAAAATACCCAACCGAATAAAATCATTGATTTACATTCAGCAGAACAAACCATTCCCCGGCTACCAATCACCGCATCATAAAACCCAGGCCCTGCTGCATACACTGAAAACAGGGTAATTCAGCGCTTAATTCACATTTAGGCAGGTCAGTAGCCCCTTGCCAGACCACATTGCCTGAATTTTGTGATGTGGTTCACGGTGAATTCAAGCTTGTTGGCCGGGGTGTCGCTATTGGATTGAGGCATGAAATTTGCTCTATTCGACGGAGATTCAATGAGTTAGCAAAAACGTCATTTTTTGACGCCGATCAGGCGATTGATGCCAAACAAAAAAGTCTCGCCCAAAACGGTTACACGAAATTCCAACAGGACGCAGAACAGGATGATCAACCAGCAGGTTAATTTGTTTCAGCCCATCTTCCGCAAAGAACGGAAGCTGCTGTCGTTCAAGGTATTAAACCAGGGTTGTGCGGCAGTATTGGCGGTGCTGGTCATCATTTATGGCTGGAGCATGCAACAGACGCAACAACTGGAAGACGATTTAGCGCACCTGAAAAAACAGCAGGCACAGTTTTCCACACAATTGACAGAAGTAAGTACCCGCCTGGCTGGAATGAAAACAAACACGGCACCACAGTTGGCCCTGGCCAGTCTGGAACGAGAATTGGCCGCCCGACAAAAAGTGGTCATTGCGCTGACACGAGTAAAAAACAGCTACACACGCGGCGTCTCAAATTATCTGGAAAGTTTTTCCCGTCAGGCACCCAGAGGGGTGTGGCTTACCGGTTTTACCGTACAGGCCGGTGGTGAAGGGTTGGTGATTCGTGGCAGTTCTCTGCGGGCAGCGCTGGTGCCGACGTTTTTACAACAGTTATCCGGTGAAAGTGCATTGAGTGGT
Source organism: Gammaproteobacteria bacterium (assembly GCA_013151355.1). GTDB lineage: Bacteria > Pseudomonadota > Gammaproteobacteria > SZUA-152 > SZUA-152 > SZUA-152. Next base: position 4,608 of record JAADIL010000058.1, on the reverse strand, counting down.
ACAGAGTTTGGTTTGCTGCAAATTCAGCGCGAAGAACCCGACACACGTTATGTTGATTTCACCGTGTACACCGGCACAGAACCACCACAGGCCAGCACCCTGGCAGAGGCATCACCATGAAGGATCGTTTTACAGCATGGGGGGAGCGTTTTGAAGCCTTTTCGCTACGTGAACGGGGCCTGATTGCTGCGGGCATTGTCGTGGTGATGTTTTTGCTGTGGGACACTCTGTTGTTGAGTCCGCAAGAAAATCAGCAGAAAAAAATTGTAGTCGAAATGCATAACATTAACCAGCAAACCGAAGCCGTTACCGAAAAAATAAAAGAAATGTCAGCCGCTTTGCAAGGCAATCAGGTCAAATATATCAATACCCGGGTGAATGAATTGCAAGTACTGCTGGGGAAATTAAAACAACAACAAAAAAACCTGACCATTGAATTTATTCAGCCGGTGCAAATGGCCGGTGTGTTGCGTGACATGTTGCACGCAGAAAATGGTCTGGTATTGACGAGCCTGGAAAGCCTGGGTGTACAACCATTATTTCCGGCAGAAGAAAGCGACAAAACAGAAAATGAAAAAAACAGTAACCGAACACATCAACCGGAAATTTACAAACACGGCCTGCGCGTTGTATTTGAAGGTGACTATTTCAAAACATTGAATTATTTGCGCGCACTGGAAGCCATGCCCTGGAGTCTGTATTGGGACAATGTGGAATACAAAGTCACGAAATATCCGAAAGCCAGTGTGGCGATCACTGTGCATACACTGAGCCTGCATGAGGGCTGGATCGGTGTTTGAATTCCTGAAAAAAACCCGGCTTGTCATCATTGTCGTTTTAATAACATTATTACTGGTTATGCCGTCGCAAGCGGCATTGAAAGACCCCACGCGCCCACCCACAACAACAGTTTCCGCGTCACCTGAAAAAATTCAGCGTCTTCGCTGGGTGTTAACATCAACGCTGGTATCTGCGCAAAGGCGTACAGCGGTGATTAATGACACGGTGGTGTCTCGTGGTGATCGCATTAACGGAGCAACAGTAATCAGCATCCAGCCTGCCACAGTACGACTGCGTGCCCGTGGACGGAATATTACGTTAATGATGTTGAAAAAAAATATTAAATCATTGTCCCGGGTAGTGTCATCGAGACAAGGGAAATAAAAATGAAACCTGGAAAAAAAGTTAAAACGCATTTTGCGTTGACGATAATTGTCGTGTTATTGCTGACATCATGCGCGGCCAAACCACCCCGGGGCGGTAGCATTGCAGATGAAATCAATAAAACCTTGCAAGAAAGCGCCCAACAAGCTTCTGTAAAAACCGGACCGGGGACATTACCACCGGAAGTGTCTGCCGCATTGATACCACCATTGAATATTGAATTTTCAGGTATTACCCGAACACCGATAGAACGCAGGTTTGATATCACGGTTGATCGTGTCAATGCACGAACATTTTTCATGAGCCTGGCAAAAGATACACCTTACAATATGGTGGTCCACCCGGACGTTAAGGGAAAAATTTCCCTGAGTATGAAAAATGTCACCATCAATGAAGTCATGGAAACAGTGCGTAATGTGTATGGTTATGAATTTAATCGTAACAATAATGGCTATGAGGTATTACCCACCAAATTACGTTCAAAAATATTTACGATTGATTACCTCAATGTGAAACGCTCAGGCTTGTCGAATGTGCGTGTCAGTTCCGGGCAGGTACAAACGTCACGAAAAAATCGTTCAAGGTCCGGTTCGGGTAGAACCGGTGCTAATTCCGATGCAAATAACAACAATCGTTCGAACAAAAGCACAGCCGTTTCTGGCAGCCAGGTAAGTACCCGGTCAGAATCCAGTTTTTGGGCAGAGTTGACGGTCGCGTTACAGGCCATCATTGGCAATGAAGAAGGCCGCAAGGTTATTGTGAATGCGCAATCGGGTATTGTTGTGGTGCGCGCCATGCCCAGGGAACTGCGTGCAGTATCGAAATATTTACAAACCACGCAGAATATCATTGAGCGACAGGTCATCCTTGAGGCAAAAATTCTTGAGGTGGAACTCAGTGATGGTTTTCAGTCAGGTGTTAACTGGTCTGCACTGGGTAAAAGAAAAAATGGAGACAGTGTGATCGCCGGACAGTTTGGCGGTTCCAGTGTATTTACCTCTGGCGTCAGTAATTTACAGGGCCAGACCGATGCCCTGAATCCGGCCAATCCCAGGGGACTGCGTTCGGATGTGGCCTCGGCTTTTGGCGGCATGTTTGCCATGAGTCTGGATATTGGTGATTTCACCGGCTTCCTGGAATTTCTGGAAACACAGGGTGATGTCCATGTGTTGTCCAGCCCCCGGGTATCCACAGTCAATAACCAAAAAGCGGTCATCAAAGTGGGTACTGACGAGTTTTTTGTTACCGATGTAAACACCAACAATAATACCTCATTGGGTGGCACCACCACCAACCAGTCCGTCAATATTGAATTAACCCCGTTCTTTTCCGGTGTGGCGCTGGACGTAATCCCGCAGATTAGTGAAGACGGTATAGTGACTTTGCATATTCACCCATCTGTTAGTGAAGTGACTGAACGTGTCAAGCAAATCAGCCTGTCTTCAACCAGTCAGCTTAGCGTTCCGCTGGCACTGAGTATGATCCGGGAGTCTGACAGTATTGTGCGTGCACGCAGTGGCCAGGTAGTAGTGATTGGTGGCTTGATGCAAAACCAGACCAGAAATAAAAAAAGCTCTGTACCTCTGTTGGGTAATTTACCGTTGATAGGTGGTTTGTTTCGGCATGAGCAAAAAATAACCCGCAAAAGCGAATTGGTCATTTTATTACGGCCTGTTGTTGTCGATAACGACAATGTTTGGGCAGATGAAATACAAAAGGTAACAAAACATTTTGGCAAGATTACCCAGCCCGCATTGTCATCAGTTGTTGGTGATATGGTAGCTGAATGAATATACGAAACAAAATTCAACAGTGGTGGTAAACGTTTATGTATCTGGAACATTTCGGCATGCAGGAAATGCCTTTCGCGATTACACCTGATACCAGTTATTTTTATAATTACGGGAGTTATCAGGATGCATTAAATGTTTTATTAGTCGCTTTACGTAGCGGTGAAGGTTTTATAAAAATAAGTGGTGAAGTGGGTACGGGAAAAACACTGTTGTGTCGCAAGGCACTGAGCATTCTGGATAATGATGTTGTAACAGCCTGGTTACCCAACCCCTGTTTAACACCCGCCGGTTTGCACATGGCATTGGCTGATGAGCTGGATATTAAATATGCCCGCAACATGGGCCAACATCGTATCTTGACATTAATCAATAATCGCCTGATTGAACTTAATGCCGAAGGCAGGCAGGTAGTCTTGTTTCTGGATGAGGCACAGGCCTTGCCTGATAACTCCATGGAAGCCTTGCGTCTGTTAACCAACCTTGAAACTGAAAAAAGCAAACTGTTACAAGTGGTGTTGTTTGGGCAACCTGAGCTGAACGAACGGCTGGCACAAAACGGGCTCCGCCAATTACGTCAGCGTATTACCTTTTCCCAGGAACTTGAAACTATCGATATTAATGGTATCGAAGGTTATCTTGCACATCGATTACTGGTTGCCGGTTATCACGGCAAGCCACTGTTTAACCGGGATACGGTGGAGGGTTTACATTATATCAGCCAGGGTGTGCCACGAGTAATTAATGTGTTGTCACATAAAATGTTAATGGTTGCTTACGGCCAGGGCGCTTCCAACATCACCTTGCAACATCTACAACTGGCTGCAGAAGATACCGATGGTGTGATGCCATTGCCTGCTTCCGGTTTTGCGCGCATGGGTACGGCGGTTGTTTCTGCCATGAGTGCAGCTGCTGCCGCTGCGGCAATAAGCCTGGGAGCCTGATGCATGAGTCTGATTAATCAAATGTTGCACGATCTCGAACAGCGTCGTACTGCGGATGTAATATCATCTCCCCTGCGTGGAATCAGTGCCAGTGCTTCGGCAATACAGCCTGTGGGGGTTTCGATTAATTATGTGGCTTTGGCCGCCATGGTGGCGGTAGTTTTTACGGGTGGTGTGATAGGATAGTGGCGTATCTGCTGGGCAGCCAACAACAAATGATTGCAACAGAAAATACGCTGACCACCATACCTGAAAAAGAAACATCCGTTTTTGTCGCAAACACGGTGCCGCAAAATACAAAAATAAACGTGTTGCCCACAACTGTGCAATCAGTGAAAAACCCGATAACAGAAACCGTGGTAAAAACTGATTCCGTTATGATGGTTAAAGAAAAAATGATCAAAACTGTTATCAAGGAACCCGTTGCAGAAAAAATTATATCAATGACAGCCAGGCCGGTTATTGAAAATTTCATTGAAAAAACATCAGCTAACGACGAACAAAACATTAATAAAACTATTCGTCCGCTCACTGACGAGCAGCACTCGCAACTGGCCTTCCAACGTGCAATACACCTGCTTTCTCGTGATAACCAGCAGGAAGCACAGTTGGCTCTGGTGGAGGCGTTGTCTTTTTCGCCAGTCCATTTCCGGGCTCGCGAAACACTCGCAGCGCTTTTATTAAATGCCGGCCGCATGAGCGAGGCAGCA
>JAADIL010000078.1 GCA_013151355.1 Gammaproteobacteria bacterium | reverse complement strand
GATAATCCCTCTGTATGGAGGGAGTGAGGTTACACTTTACAATTTTTCGGGCGTCACTGTTTTTCTGCCGCGTAGCGGCTTCGTCCAACAAGAGCCATCAACGCGGACAATTTACTGCGTGTTTTTTTGTGCTAGTCTTTTTTTAGCACAAAAAAACACGCAGTAAATTTCCGGTTATGGCGGTCGTTAGGCCTGCCTCGGTCTGTTGAAGTTTGCAGTAAAATCAAGTAACCACAGTCTCGTAATGAAGACAAGGAGAAGCTATGAATAAAACTAAGAGATTTCGTGCGGGCGGATGGTTGCCTCACGATCTAAGTCACATCGACAGTTGGGTTCGCGATCTGAAAGCACGCGTGGCCAAAAGCCCTCAGCCACTGGTGCCGCCCATTCAGGAATTCAAAGATATGGTCAAAAATGACCCGGTACTAAGCTTTACCGCCGAAATAATGTTTAAAGAGGCCGCAATACTTAAAATGCAGACCCCGCTGGGGACACCCGAAATCCAGGACTTCGATGAATTCTTGATGCTGCTCAACGGGATTATGACTCAAGCCCCTGAATACACCGAATGTCCTGATTCGACTACGGCCCCAGAGGAACCCTGCGGCCTGATTGGTTTTCCGATTAATGCCTTACTGGACTGGCCTATGGCGACCAGCTTCGGCTATGACTTTTTTGCCAATTCCCTGGTGAATCAACAGCTCAAGAAGATCCTTAACTTTTGGAGTAACTATCTTGTTACTGAAGCATCACGATCGGTGTTGGTCGATAGCTTTGAGTGCCGTACTCCTAAAGTGCTGGCCTGGCTTAGCTCAACAGCCCGGCAGGAAATGGTTAAGGTTGCCTGCCAGGCATCCGATGATCCTGGCACCTGCGAACAACATCCATTCCAGCATTTTTTCGTTTGTGACCCAAGTGACAAATACTACGGCTTTACATCATGGGACGATTTTTTTACCCGCAAGTTCGTTGATGCAGTCCGGCCGGTTGCGCCAGGGGATGATGTGATCGCCAACGCCTGCGAATCCGCGCCGTTACAAGTTATAAAAAATGTTTCAGATACGTCAAGCTTTTGGCTTAAGGGTCAACCATATTCACTGCAAAACATGATGAACTTCGATCCATTGTCAAAACAGTTTATCGATGGTACCGTTTATCAGGCTTTCCTTAGCGCGTTGAGCTACCATCGCTGGAACAGTCCAGTCAGCGGTATAGTCAAGAAAGCCTTTATTGTTAATGGCTCGTATTATCTCGAGAATCGTTACCAGGGCTTCAGCAACCCCGACGGTGGCGACCCAAGTGCTCCAAACGATTCACAGTCCTTTTTGTCGGCAGTCGCTACACGTGCAGTGATTTTCATAGAAGCTGATAACTCCAAAATTGGGCTGATGTGTTTCGTCGCCGTAGGCATGGCTGAGGTTTCATCATGTGAGATTACCGTGGCAGAGGGGCAACACCTCGATAAAGGTGATGAGTTAGGTATGTTTCATTTTGGTGGTTCCACACATTGCCTTGTATTTAGGCCGAAGGTAGAACTCTCATTCGATTTCCATAACACCAGCCCAGGACTGAATTCGACCAACATTCCCGTGCGCTCACGGGTTGCGACTGTCATTACCTGATACATCGGTGATTCTGAGGTTTAGGGGGGAGAATGGAGTATTGCTTGCAAAATTTCGTTTGAGCCCCAAGCTTGTTCAATGGAGAATAATAAGAAAATAATAAGAATAATAAAGACACCCATAAATTACTAATGATGTTTTCACAAATATGTCTGGGGAAAGTTTGAGCAAGGCTTTTATTTGATGGGTGTCTTGTTATTTCTTATTGTTATTTCATAAGGTGGGCAAAAATACATGCCCACCCCACCCTACATCGGAGGTCTGCATAACATCAGTAACTAATGTTATGCACTCGAATAATGAAATGTGGATTAAAGGCTAAATCCCCAATGTCATTAAGTTAACAAAAAAGCAGTGTGCCGTAGGTTGGTGGTGAGCTTGCGAACCCCAACGGAACCAACAATGTTGGGGTTCGCAAGCTCACCACCAACCTACACCAGGCAGGAATTTTGGCTTAGGGACGTGCACGTCCCTTAACTTAATGACACTGGCTAAATCTCTCTGTTTTCATTTGTATGCTGGTTGAGCCTGAATAACGGATAATGAAAACCCAACGCAAAGGCGCGAAGACGCAGACAGCGCAAAGGGTTATGAAGATAACGAGCAAAAACGATAAAAAAATCTCAAATACTGTGGATCTCTGCGCCTTTGCGTTGGATTTTATTCAACTGAATATTTTCAGCGCTTAATTCACATTGAATCAATGACTGACGATTTTTACGTGACACCACCCCCGCATTCTGACTGAAGCCTGCGTAACATCAGCTGGTAAGGAATGCGGGGCTCATGAGACAAGACTGAGAACACAGGTTTTATAAAGTCAGGTCTGGTTGTTTACTTGTATTGAGCATTCACTTCTGAGTCCACCAACGTTTGCAGTTGTGTGAAACCAAAGCTTGGCAATGGTTTTCCGTTAACAAAGAAGCTGGGGGTTTTGTCTGCGCCCAGTAATTTGCCATCGGCGAGATCTTGCTGAATTATTCCCATTATTGAAGGGTCGCTCATGTCTTGTTTGATGCGCGCAGTATCAACGCCTGCCCGATCGATAAAATTCCAGAAAACATCCGGCTGTGCCACATGATTGACGGTCCATTGCGACTGGGTGTCAAACATCAATTCCAGCACTTCCCAGAATTTATTCTGTTTTCTGGCGGCTTCCAGTATCGCGACCATTTGATCCGAGCCTTTGTGAAATGGCAGATAACGCACTACCAGATTAACTTTGCCGGCATATTGCTGCATCAGCTGTTTTACAAAAGGATGAAACTGGGCGCAGGTTCCACAGGCAGGGTCCAGGAATTCGACGATGGTCACTTTTGCAGCCGGATTACCTGCCTTGACCGAATAATCTTTAATCAATGCGGCACTATTGTCTGCTGCGCGTTTTTTTTGTTCCTGCTCTTCTCCAGCATCATGAAACAGGGCGGCGATGATAAAGACAAGCACCAGCAAAAATAAAGCGATCAGGGTAAAGTGACTTTGTTTCATGTTGTGTTCCTGGTTTGGTTAATGCGGGATTCTTCATCACTGTTGCGATTTAAAAGCAACTGCACTTTAAATAGCAGGACAATGATTGCGATAAAGGCGGTCAGCGACAGCAACGGGATAGGCAATACGCCGAACAGTACCATACTGTCATCGGCACAGGATATGCCCTGGCGACAGGGTTGCAGGCTTTCCGGGACAAGGCCGTAAAACAGCAGGCTGTGATAAATTGTAAACAGCAGTCCGATGCCTGCAATCGGCAGCGCATATCTCACCACGCGGGTGTCGAGTGGATGCAAACCGAGGAATAAAATGATCGCTAACGGAAACATAAAAATGCGCTGATACCAACACAGCTCACAGGGAATCAATCCCATCACTTCACTGAAAAACAGACTGCCCAGCGTGGACAGCATTGAAATCAACCAGCTGATAAAAATCAGCCACCAGCCAGTGGTTTTAATTTCTGTTTGATCAATCACATTTGTTCCCGATTCAATGCCGTCGGTGTGAGGCCGCCCTGATGGTGCCCTGTTTGTCCAGAACCTGTATCGAGGTATAGTTTCCCCGTTTGAGTTTCAGCAGCAGGCAGGGGCTGCTAATCATTTGGGCAACCATGGCATCGGCCGGGGGTTGTACCCAGTCCAGCACCAGATGGGCCTGGCCTTGTGTGATGCGCAGGTCATCGCTCCCGGTCAGCGAGATTTGGTAACCCAGTGTGGGTCGTTGTCCCATTTCGACCAACAGGGCAATTTCATGCTGGAAATCCGGTTTTGGTAGCAGTGGAGAGTTGCCGCCGGACATTGTGCCACGTATTCGTTTGATGCTGGCTTCCAGTTGTCGGGCATTATCGATCCAGGTGGCGGAGGCGGTGGTCTGGTTTCGCCCGCATTGCTGGCCTGTGTACAGTGTTTCCATAACAGCTTGCTCGCCTGGTTGCTGAATGTTGTGTGCTTCCGGTTGGCCGACCACTATCGGTGGCAGTAGCAACAAGGCAAATGCGATGATGGCAGCAGGTCGTCTATTCATTATGATCAGGGTCTCCGTTTGTCGGGCAAGCGCCGGATGCCTGCGGTCGGGATAGCAGAAGTCAGCTGGCTCTGGTTCTGCAGGCCGATACTGAAGCCTGCGCTGAAATCCAGCCCGCTGTGGTTATCGTCGGCGCCAATGTTTCTGGGCTGGACCTGTGTGATGTAGGCACCGCAAGCTTCACCCGCATCGCAAATGATGTTGTCGTTGTTCTGGTCAGTACCGGTAATGATGGAGTAGCTTTGTCCGGCGGAAAAATCGACGTTGTTGAACCGGAAATTGTAATTTCCGTCCTGGGCGCTGCCTTCCCATTGCATGAGCGGCGTGCCGTTATCGGCATTAAGTAGCAGAACGTATTGATAACCGGCATCAGCACCGCTGCTTTGTCCGCCGACTTGCTGGATCACGGGTATTGTCACGGTATTGGCGGATGAAACAATGCTGATGTTGGCCGTGTAGGTGCCCGCCGCCAATCCTGACCGGTCCACGCTCACCTGGTAGCTGCCAGGTTGGGTGGTCGCATCCACGGCACTGACTGTTACGGTCAGCCATGCGGCATCGTCGTCTACCGAGATAATGCTGAGCGCACCGGAGTCGCCGTTGATTGCCGACAGGGAACGGCTGGTTTCGTTGTTGCCAAAGTTCAGCGAGGTGGGGGATACGCTGAGGAACGGGGTGTCCGGACTGCTGCCACCGCCAGCCAGGAGAACGGCTTCGTCTACTGCCTTGCGGGCATCGATCAGGCCGTGGCCAAACTGGTCATCGCGGCCGGGGGTGCCCAGGTCCTGGACAATTTTGCCACTGCTCAGCAGGTTGTCCACATTGGCAGGTGTCAGACCGCTGTAGACCGATTTCATTAATGCCACTACACCGGCCATATGGGGGGCGGCCATCGAGGTACCCTGATATTCGCTGTAGACATCCAGTTTGATGTTGCCGCCGGAATCATCGCCGACTGTACTGAGAATACCGTCAGGACGACCATCACCGTTAATATCCCGGGAGGTATCTCCACCGGGTGCGGCCACATCAATGGCGGAGCCAAAGTTGGAGTACCCGGCCAGTTGTTTATTGATATCGACCGCACTGACGGATATCACTCCGTCATAGCTGGCGGGATAATCTGGTGTGCTGCTGCGACTGTTACCGGCTGCTGCGACGATGACTGTGCCAGTATTGCGGATTTGGGTAATGACAGTCTGCACTTCCGAAATAGCAGGGCCGCCGCCGAGACTGAGATTAATCACATCGGCCTTTTGGGCAGGCACCGTGTCAGAGTCATTGTCCAGGCCTGCGGCATAACGCATCGCCTGGAGGATATCGTAGCCCGTGCCGCCGTCAACACCGAGAACACGCAGGGGCATGATTTTCACGCCCGGTGCGACACCGGCTACCCCGGTTCCTCCACCGCCAAAAGTGGTTGCGGCGGCAATGGTGCCAGCTACATGGGTGCCGTGGAAAGAACTTCTGCCACCGGGAGAGGCCTGGTCGCCGGGATCATCCGGGTTGTTATCAATACCGGGCTCGTCATCCCGGGAGATGTTGTTGTCCCGGATGAAGTCGTAACCACCATCGGCAGAAAATTGTCCTTGCAGGTCGGGATGACCGAGCAGTACTCCGGTATCAATGACGGCCACGATGACGCTGGCGTCGCCAGTACTGACATCCCAGGCACCGGGCAAATTGATGAGTGGATAATGCCATTGGAACTTGTAGTAGGGATCGCTCGGCTCCGGATGCTCCTGCTGAGCCTGATAAATGTAATTGGGCTCGGCGTACAGCACATCCTTGCGTTTTCGCAGGGCTTTGATCACTTGCAGGGTGTCCATTTTCAACTGCTTTTCGGGGTCCGCCGAGCGAAGCTGCTGTAGTGGGTCAACAGACTGTTTCGAAGTGATACCCAGTGCGCGGAAACTTGTCTGACGGCCTTGCAGACTGTCCAGCCCCAGTAGCATGGCCCGGCCAGTGGCACCCGCTTTGGCTTGCAAGCCAAGGCTGCCAGCCCGGATGGTGGGGGATTGACTGGCGCTTGAGGCCTGGCTGTCGTCCCTGAAGCGTACGATGATTTCACCCGGCACAAAATTGTCCGACAATACCAGCCTGTCGGTCGTATATGCCGCCGTGCCTTGCGCATTTTGGCCGACCACCAAAGCGTAATTTGAGTAACCGGCAAAGGCAAACACCGCGATGACATAGTCTCCGGCTTCGGTAACAATGAGGGTTTCTGTCTTGCCGCCACCTATCGAGTTGTCGTCCGGATTGCTCAGATCAATACTGCCATCATCCTTGTATAAATACAGATCCAGATCACCCGAAAAGTGGTTGGCGATATTGAGGGTAATACGCTGGTTGGCGGCCAGGCTGATGTGAAAGAAATCCAGGCGATCACCGGATGAGAACGAACGACCTTCCTTTCCGGTGTTGGCCTCATTCACATACCCTCCCAGCATCACCGGGTTGGGGATCGGCTGGGCCTGGTCGGGGATATCGTTGGCTGTGTAGGGTGCATTGGGGTCATTGATGTCACTGTCAGCCACGGAACCTGCGGCGCTGCTCACCGTACCGCTGAGGGTCGCACCCTGCGGACCTGAATCTTTGTCTTTGTCAAAACAGCCGCTGAGGATGACAGGCAGACCGAGCAACAACAAGACCTGTTTCAGCACAGAATAAATAGCGCTGTTGTGCGGCACAAAGTGGTTTTTCCCGAACATTGATTAAATGGCTACTTTTTATTTATGCTCAATTTTTGCTGCATTCCGCAAGCCGCTGATGTAGGTTTCGATCAGCTTGTTTTGCAGACCCACACGAATTTGTTCCTTGATTTCGTCAAACGATGGCGGGTTTACCAGCCGGGTATCTTCCAGCAGGATGATATGCCAGCCGAATTGGGTCTTTACCGGTGTTTTACTGTAGCTGTCTTTCTCAAGTTTGTTTGCGGCATCCGAAAAGGGTTTGACCATCTGGTCGATTGAAAACCAGCCGAGATCACCGCCATTTTCGGCGCTGGGTCCAGTGGATTTTTCGCTGGCCAGAGTGATGAAATCTGCGCCCTTGTCCAGTTCGACAATCACCGCTTTGGCTTCGTCTTCCTTTTCCAGCAGGATGTGACGTGCCTTGAGTTCTTTGCCACCCAGCTCACCTTTGCGATTTTCGTATTCCTTTTTCAGGTCTTCGTCGCTCACAGCAAATCGGTCTGATGAACGATTCAGCATGTGGCTGGCGATAATGTTGACACGTTGATTCGCGATTTCACTAATGATGGCGGGCGTTTTGTCGACGCCGATGTTTACCGCATCCTGGTAAATCAGTTCGCGGTTAACCAGTTCCTCAATTAATGCGGCACGTTGCTGATCGTTTATTGTCGATGGCAGACCGCGTTGGCTGGCATAACGTTTGAGGGTCCATTCGGTGATGTTGCTGCCGTTGACGGTAGCAATGGTTTTTTCATCGGCGGCCAGTGTGATGCTGGCGGTGCTGGCAAAAAGAGTGGTGGCGGTAAAAAAAATGGAAGCCAGTGCAAGGGAGGTCGATTTCACGTTATGTCCTTTATTGTGTTGTTCAATTCTTCGGGTGTCAGTGCCTTGATACTCAAGGCGTGAATATCAGTATTCATGGCATCGCCCAGCGCATCGTAAACCATGCGATGTCGTACCAGCATGTTTTTTCCGGCAAAGGCTGTAGACACGATGGTGGCCACAAAGTGCCCGCCACCACTGCGTGCGCCAGGGTGACCGGCATGCAGGTGACTTTCGTCGATAATGTCCAGTTGTTCGGGGGAAAAGGCCGCCGTCAGTTTTTCGCGGATCATCTTGATACGTTCACTCATGTCGTTTTCTCGTTGTTTCGTATTTTAATGTGAATTAAGTGCTCAATTGTAGCCAACTCATAAAATTGACTCCACAACAGACAGGAACATCTTGATTTTCCTTCAGGTTTAACATAACAAAATCAAATGCCGGGTGATTTGTAACTCAAGAACAATCTAACGTAAAGGCGTGGAGACGCAAAGATCGCAGAGAAAATATTTTATGTTTAAACAACCGGCTATTTCGGAGTATTCGTTGCCACAGTGATTGAAGAACGGGCACCAACAGTAGGCGCTTTAGGCAAAGACGGGCTGAAGATGAGATGCAAGACAGGGATATTATTACGTGCATGTCCCTTAGCCCTCAACCCACATTTTATTGCGGGAAGACTTTTTTGAACGGCTTTACAATGACGTTGGCATACACTTTGGCCGCCATGTAGGGATCAGCGTTGACCCATTGCTGTGCGTCATCCAGCGACGGGAATTCTGCCACGACCAGGCTACCACTGAAACCGGCCGGGCCAGGGTCTTCGCTGTCGATGGCCGGATGTGGCCCGGCCAGTAGCAATCGGCCTTCATTTTGTAATGCTGTGAGTCTTTCCAGATGTGCGGGTCGCGCTTGCAACCGTTGCTCAAGGCTGTCTTTCTGATCTTCACTGATAATGGCGTAGAGCATGGTGATTTAATCTTCCTCTGTCCGGGCCGTTTTTTCGGGCAATTTATCCTGCAAATATTTTGTGAGGTAAAAACCCTGCGCAACCAGAAAAAGGAGGGTGAGCCCCATCATGCCAAACATTTTGAAATTGACCCAGGTCTCGGTATCAAAGCTGACCATAACGTACCAGTTGGCAAAACCCAGCGCGATAAAAAAGATGGCCCAGGACATATTCAGGCGTGACCAGACAAAACCCGGCAAGGTGAGGCTGGCTCCCATCATACGTTCCACAATGGTTTTTTTACCGATGTACTGACTGCCGATGAAAACAGCGCCGAACAGCCAGTTGATGATAGTTGGTTTCCATTTGATGAAGGCTTCGTCGTGCAGAAACAGGGTCAGCCCACCGAATACTGCGATCAACACCAGAGTGACCAGATGACTGGTTTCAAACCGTCGGTGCTTGAGCCAGTAAAGACCGACCTGCAAAAAGCTCGCGGCGATAGCGACAGCGGTGGCGGTAAAAATGCCGTCCAGTTTGTAGGCAATAAAAAACAGCAAAATAGGAAAAAAATCAAAGAGAAATTTCATGTGGTGTGCTTGTCGGCTGCGCTGGTGGTGGACGAAGGGCGCTAATTTAACACATTGTGACCCTGCTTTGTCACACCTGGATGCCAGGGCTCTGCTAGAATGGTCGGCTTATGTTGACATCGAACCCTCTTCATTACGATTTACACAGCCACAGCACGCTGTCCGACGGCACTCTCACTCCGGAGGCACTGGTGCGCCGCGCTCGCGCACAGGGTGTGGATGTGCTGGCGCTCACGGATCATGACGTTACCGACGGACTGGCCGAAGCAGCCGTTACTGCGGCAGAAGTGGGTCTGCGGCTGATATCAGGGGTGGAAATTTCGGTGACCTGGAATGGCGTGACTATTCACATTGTGGGGTTGAATATTGATCCCGGGCACATTGGTTTACAAACCGGCCTGAGCAAGTTGCGGGCCTTTCGTACCGAGCGCGGTGAAGAGATCGCCCGGCGGCTGGAAAAACACGGCATCGAAGGTGCGCTGGCGGGTGCCCAGGCTTTTGCCACCGGACCGATTCTCAGTCGTACCCATTTTGCCCGTTTTTTGGTGGAGGCAGGATATGCCAGGGATATGCGCAAAGTTTTCAAAAAATTTCTGGTGCACAACCGGCCTGGCTATGTGACCGGCAACTGGGCGACGCTGGAGGAGACCGTAAGCTGGATTTGTGCCGCTGGTGGACAGGCGGTGATCGCCCACCCGGCGCGTTATCGCATCAGCGCCACCCGGCTGCGACAGTTCATCGAAGCTTTCAAAGACTGTGGCGGGGTGGGTATCGAGGTAGTTTCCGGCAGCCATTCAGCAAGTGATGCGGCGGGTATGGCGCAATACGCCAAACGCTACGAACTGCTGGCTTCCTGTGGCTCGGACTACCATGGCCCCGGGCAATCCTGGCAAGAGCCGGGAGTCCCCATGCCTTTACCGGAGGGTTGTATACCGATCTGGAAAGACTGGGCAACCGATGAGGAGAAAGACACATGAGTCAGTTTTTCCAGATTCATCCCGACAACCCCCAGCAGCGGCTTGTCGACAAGGCCGTGGAAATCATCAAAGGCGGTGGAGTCATCGTTTATCCCACCGATTCGGGCTATGCCCTCGGCTGTTGCCTCGGAAACAAAGCCGCCATGGAACGCATCCGCAACATTCGACAAGTGGATGCCAAACATAATTTTACCCTGGTGTGCCGGGATCTTTCTGAAATCGCGCTTTATGCCAAAGTGGAAAACAGCGTCTACCGGCTCATCAAAAATCATACACCAGGGCCGTACACTTTCATTCTGAAAGCCACCAAAGAAGTGCCGCGTCGCCTGCAAAACCCCAAACGTAAAACCATCGGTCTGCGTGTACCCGATAACTCCATCGCCCAGGCCCTGCTGGATACTCTCGGCGAGCCACTGATGAGCTCCACACTGATATTGCCTGGTGACGACATGCCACTCACCGATCCTTACGATATCCGCGATACTCTGGAACACAGTCTGGACTTGGTGATCGACGGTGGTTACTGCGGCTTTGAACCCACCACGGTAGTGGAATTCACCGAGGATGCGCCCGTAGTAGTACGACAAGGACTGGGGCCGGTAGATATGCTGGAAGATTTGTAACGGGAAGTAACGGGCGTTTATTTCTCCTGTTGAATGTGAATTAAGGAATGGAAAATAAACGACCCCGCAGCAAGCTGCGGGGAATTGAACCCATAGAGATTAAATAACTTGTACAAGTTATTTAATCTCTATTTCTGAGTGCTAAAAACACGCTACTTTTAAAAAATCACCGGGTATTTAATGCAGAGGACGCAAAGTTTTCAGTGTTTTTCTCTGCGTCCTCTGCGTCTCTGCGACCTCTGCGTTTATAACACCCCACTTGTCAGCATCCGCGACAACATAACCTCTACTGTACTGGTTAACCCTCTGGGTTACGGCTAAAAACATGCAAGAATAACGGTGTTTTCAGTAAAAAGTACCAACAAAATGATTTAGTTTTTAATTCACATTTGAATTGTGAATTAAAGCACATGCGGCAATACTGCACGTCCCTGATATGTATGGAAATGGAATAACCTATACAATTTCCATTCCTGAACAACGCATGGAGAAGGAAGAATGAAAAATATTCAATATCATCGAGTATTTCGATTGTGCGGCCTGATGTTGCTGTTGATCTTTGGTACACCGGTACAGGCAAAGGAACCGCCTGGAGGTCATCTTGTTGTTCGTATAAACGGATTTGCCAATGACACGGGCAAGGCCATGTTGGCGCTAATTAACTCTGTTGGACAATACGAAACTCGCAAGGGAGAAGAAGACCCCTACCGGGCTGTGAATTTGTCGATAAAAAATGGCCGCGCATCGTATCGTTTTGAAAATATCCCGTATGGTGAATATGCGGTCAAGGTGTTTCATGATGAAAATGCCAATGGCAAACTGGATACCAATTTTTTTGGCATCCCCAAAGAAAGCTACGGGTTTTCCAATAATGTACGTGGCGTTGGAGTACCAGATTACGAAGAGGCCAAATTTGATTTCAGTGAGAAACAATCGGAGATAACCATCATTGTGAAATGAAAATCACCTTCCCGGGCTTCAATGACATCAATATCCCGTGAATTTGGCAATTTGCTGCGCTCCCTTGTGAATCAGATAAGAGCGTGGATCTGTACTGGTTAAATAAGCCATAGACTGTATCTGTAATGCCTGCCGGTTTCTGGTTACGGTTGTTCCATCCCCGGAATAAAAACAGAGGACTGCGTCATGATTACAGTGGGTGTGCTTGGAGCAACCGGTTACATGGGTGGCGAGGTCGTTCGGATACTGTTAAATCACCCCGGGGTTGAGCTTGCCTGGGCCACCAGTCGAACACCGGGGCCAATCGAAAACTACCATCCAAACCTGTATGACCAGGGTATTGAGCTGATTCATCCTGATGATATATCTGCATGCGACGTGGTGTTCATGGCCTTGCCGACATCGGCTTCTTTGGCAATGGCTCCCCGGCTTCTGGAAACAGGCTGCAAGGTCATTGATCTGGGTGCGGCTTTCCGCCTGGATTCCCGACCCACCTGGGAACGGGTATACGGCCAGTCCCATACTGAATGGTTGCTGGCAGAAGAATCTGTGTATGGGCTTTCTGAATTTCACCTTGACGACATCAAACAGGCGAGGCTGATCGCTAACCCCGGCTGTTTTTCCTCGGCAGCGATATTGGGATTAGCACCTTTGCTCAAGGAAAAACTGGTGGATACCCGCTCTCTGGTTGTTAATGGCTTGTCGGGTACGGCCGGTGTCGGTGCTGAATTATCCCGTGCGGCGCATCACCCCGAAATCGGCAATAACCTGGTGCCCTATAACGTGGTGGACCATCGACACAGTTATGAAATGGAGCAGGAGTTGTCACGACTGACTGATGACGATGTACATATACACTTCACGCCGGTCTATGTGCCCATTACACGGGGCATACTGAATGTATGCCATGCGTTTAACCTCAAAATTTCACGACAAAGTCTGCTGGAACTTTATCACGCCTTCTATAAAGATCATCCGTTTATCAAAATATATGATCTTCCGGCGAATCAGAACGATGCCTGGCAATACCGGGCCTATCCCTGGGTGAGTACGGTTTCAGGGACTAATTACTGTTATATCGGGATGGATGTGGATGAAAAAAGAAACCGGATAGTGGTGTTTAGTGTGCTGGACAGTCTTGGAAAGGGTGGGGCGCAGGTTGGTATTGAAAATATGAATCTGATGTTTGGGCTTGAGCGCACTGCCGGATTGCAGAAAACAGGTTGCCACCCCGCCTGATCACTTCACTGCTGTTACGTTAACAAAAAGGGCGTATCGCCAACCTGCAACAAACCTTGGCTTAACTTGACTGCGCCTCTGTGATCTTCGTGTTAAATGCAAATTAAGGGCTAAATAGTTCTACAAGTACTGAAAACACCGTCATTCCGGCATGTTTTTAGCCGGAATCCAGAGGCTTAAACCCTCGGATAATCGTTCCGGTTTATCGGGAGGTTATGTGGTCGTGGTATTGCCAGGCATCCGCGTGGGCAAAAAAGCATGCCCACCCTACGTCGCTGCTGTTACGTTAACAAAAAGGGCGTGCCGCCAACCTGCAACAAACCTTGGCTTAACTTGACTGCGTTTCTGTGATCTTTGTGTTAAATGCGAATTAAGGCTAAATCGTTCTACAAGTACTGAAAAAACCGTCATTCCGGCATGTTTTTAGCCGGAATCCAGAGGCTTAAACCCTCGGATAATCGTTCCGGTTTATTGGGAGGTTATGTTTCGTGGTACTGACGAGTGGCGTGTTATAAACGCAGAGGTCGCAGAGACGCAAAGGACGCAGAGAAAAACACTAAAAACTTTGCGTCCTCATTCACAATAAACAACCCCGTAGCAAGCTATCTCGCTCCTGGTGCGGCGGAACCCTGGCCGGGCTCCGGGACAAGCTGGGATATCTGCAACGCCTGGGCATTAGTGTCATATGGCTCAGTCCGGTCTTTAAACAGGTCACGGGCAGTCAGGATTACCACGGCTACGGCGTGCAGAACTTTCTCGACGTAGACCCGCACTTTGGCACCCGCGAGGAACTGCGGGATTTCGTTGCCGCAGCACACACGGCAGGTATCCGCGTCATCCTGGACATTATCCTGAATCATGCCGGTAATGTTTTCGCCTACAACAACAATCAGCGTTATTTCTACCA